>JAKPPK010000242.1 GCA_029547385.1 Candidatus Latescibacterota bacterium | reverse complement strand
CCCGTTCGACCTCACGAAGGTGTGGTATCACAAGGATTACCCGCTCATCGAAGTAGGTATCATGGAACTTAACAGGAACCCGGAGAACTACTTCGCGGATGTCGAGCAGGCCGCGTTCAACCCGGCGAACGTGGTGCCGGGAATCGGATTCTCACCCGACAAGATGCTGCAGGGCCGGCTCTTCTCGTACGGCGACGCGCAGCGGTACCGGCTGGGCGTGAACCACAACCTCATCCCCGTGAACGCGCCGCGCTGCCCGGTGAACAGCTACCACCGCGACGGGCAGATGCGTGTGGACGGCAACGCCGGAGCCACTCTGGGGTACGAACCGAACAGTTACGGCGAGTGGCAGGAGCAGCCGGAGTTCGCCGAGCCGCCGCTCAAGATCACCGGAGCAGCGGATCACTGGAACTTCCGCGAGGATGACAGCGACTACTACACCCAGCCCGGGATGCTGTTCCGCATCATGACCGCGGCGCAGAAGAAGGCGCTGTTTGAAAACACCGCACGGGCCATGGGCGACGCGCCGAAGGAGATCAAGGTGCGGCACATCGGCAATTGCATGAAGGCCGACCCGGCCTACGGCAAGGGCGTCGCGGCGGCGCTTGGGATTCCCCTGAAGGACGTTCCGAAGAAGTAAGGGGAAGTCCGCGAAAATGCCGGTAGGGGCGACGCATGCGTCGCCCCTACGGTAAAACGCGATCCAAACACGGGCGGACACAGGGGTCCGCCACTACGGTGTTTTCGGGAGATTGCACGTCCTGAGGCTGTCATTCCGTGTGCGCGTTCGCGCACGCAGCGAAGGCGGGAATCCAGCCCACCCTGACGCGGCGGCCTCGGCGAGACCGCCCCTACCGAAAAACGCGATCCAAACACGGGCGGAAACAGGGGTCTGCGTGCCGCGAGCGGCACGACGCCCCTACACCTCAAACACACGCAACAAAACCCTACGAAGATCCAGGGGGCGCGTTGAAACGTGCCCAGACCCCGCCGGCGTTTCGACAGGCTCCCATTCGCGGGAACAGGCTCAACGACCGGCGCATCGCACACGCACGGCGCGCGACGGGGTGAAGAGGGAGAAAGGCCCTCACCCTTTCAGCTATTTCGCCTCCAGCCGGTGGGGCATTTCATTTCCCTGCGCAGCCAGCACTTCCTGCTCGGTGAACACGGTCAGGATGACCTCGCCCGGACCGTAGCGGTCGCAATCGTGCACGGCGTAGATCGTGCCGTCCGGCGCCTGCACGGCATCGGGGTAGGAGACCTTCTCGCGGCCGTCGAGCAGAAGGCCACCTGTCTGGGGGAAACCGCTGTCGGCGTCCACATCGCTGACCGTGGCAACCATCGTCGTGCGGGCATCCGGAACGGGGGTATTGATCAGCAGAAGGCGTCCCGATTGCAGACGGCGGATGAAGAACCGCGTGCCGGGGTTGACGATGCAGGAAGGCTCGCCCGGGGACCACGTATGGCCGCGATCGCGGGAAAAGCTCTGCCAGATAACGCCGCTATTCGTGCGAATCAGCATCCAGAGAACTCCATCACGGCGTTCGACGATCATCGTCTCGATTGCCCAGGGCGCCGCTTCTACTTCGCCGTAGAGCGTCCAGCTTGCGCCCTTGTCCGTGGAAATCGCAACGCCCTGCCGGAGCGTTTCCTTGGCAAACCACTTGTCGGGGACCTGGCACGCGAAGGAAACCGGCAGCACCCATTCCCCGGTGGAAAGCACGGTGGGTTTGTTCATGCGGATGATGTAGCCGACGCCGAGGTCCCACCGCCGTTCCGCGCTCCAGACGGGATTCGCCGCGGTCGAGTCGTCGGTGGTAATAGCGGCAAACGGGAAGATGCCGTTTTCAAGGTCGCCGAGGTTGTAAATGAGCCACAGGCGGCCGGTCGGGTCGTGCCAGAGGGTCGGGTCGTACGCGCGCATGGAGCCCGGTGGCTGCACCGTGACAGTCGGGTTGCTCCAGGTGACGCCGTCGTCCGCGCTGGTGCTGAGGAGGATGTGGTTATCGGGGTGCGGCTCTTTCGGCCCGCCGCTGTACAGGGCTGCCCAGAGGCGGCCGTTGGCGGCGTACTCGATGCCGGGGATGCCCTGCCAGAGTCGGTCCTGCTTCGTTGCGATCAGGTGTGTGCGCACGGGGAATCCTTTCGCGGGCGTGGAAAAAGGCGGCGTTCCGGTACCCCCGAAAGGGAATGCAAAGACGCCGGTGAGTCAAGGAACAAGCAGGTCGCGCGAAACGACGTGGTGTGCAACGAACCAACAAAATCCGTCGCCAAGCAGCACGGCGTCACTGGAATCTGAGAGGGTACTTCTCCGGAGAACTCAGCGAATCCATTTCGAGATCAACGTCGAGGTCGGGCCAGCGCAGGTGGATACCGTGATGAAGCTCCACGTTGTGGATCGCTCCTACCGTCGCATTCCGAAACCACGGGTACTCGTCGAAAGGAAGGAAATATTCTCGGCCGCGTGCATACAGCCACACGCCGGTGGGCGAGATATTGCTGACCTCAACGTCCGAAGTGCTCACGCCATGCGTCTTCGATCTCACGTCTTTTCCCCTCGATGATCGCTGTAATTTCCCGTATCTCTCCAGTAGAGAGACCGTGGTTGACCGCAAGCTCGACCTTCGGATCAAGCCAGAACTTGGCTTCGCCTGTTGTGCCCATTACATGCACGTGGACTCGTTCCTCTTCGCGGGAGAAGAACAAAAACCGGAATTCACCGTGCCTGAATATCGTCGGGCTCATGCCATTAGTATCTCACTTTTTCCGTTACGGCGCAAATCCGAACGTTCTTCCTGTTCGAGACGCCACACCCGCACCACACGACAAGGGGGCGCCTTGCGGGCGCCCCCTCAGAGAATCAGCCGGACCGCGTCCGCGGGTCTATTTCTTTCCGCCGATTTTCCCCTCAATGGCTCCGATAATGGTTTTGAGCGTTTTGATGCGCGCGTAGAGCTTGTCGTTTCCCTCGACAATCGTCCACGGCGCGTAGCTGGTGCTGGTGCGCTCAAACACATCCGTAAGAGCGGCCTTGTACGCATCCCATTTCTCGCGGTTGCGCCAGTCTTCTTCCGTGATTTTGTACTGCTTGTATTCGGTTACCTGCCGTTCTTCGAAACGGCGAAGCTGCTCTTCCTTGCTGATGTGAATCCAGAATTTCAGCACCACGGCGCCCCAGTTCACCAGGCTCTGTTCGAACTCATTGATTTCCTGGTACGCCCGCTGCCAGTCGCTTTTCGCGGTGAATCCTTCCACCCGTTCCACCAGAACACGCCCGTACCACGTGCGGTCGAAGATGGTGATGTGCCCGGCTTTCGGAATGTGTCGCCAGAACCGCCAGAGGTAATGGTGAGTTGCTTCATCACCCTTCGGCGCCGCGATCGGCACGACGTTGTATCCGCGCGGATCGAGCGTCTGTGTCACCCGTTTGATGTTGCCGCCCTTGCCCGCGGCGTCCCATCCTTCGTAGCCGATCACCACGGGGAGACGGTGTTTGAAACACTCGAACTCGAGTTCGCGCATCCGCACCTGGAGCTTGGCGAGGTCCTTCTTGTACGCCTCGGGGTCGTAGGTGAGCGAGGTATCCACCCGGTCGAGGATGGACGGCATGACGTCCAGCGGAAGGGCCTGTTCGTTCCCGTTCTTGAGGCCTTTCTTGAACGCTTCTTTCTCTTCCGCTCTCCGTGCGTCCAGGAATTTCTTCCTCTCCAGACCCGCCTGCATGGCCTGAATGACGGTCTGGAAGATTTTCACGCGGCGATACCGACGATCAGTCGCTTCGATGATCGTCCACGGCGCGTAGCTGGAACTCGTGCGCTCGAGCATTTCCTCGTTGACGCGCAGGTAATCGTCGTACTGCTTGTGATGTTTCCAGTCCTCTTTGGTCACTTTCCACGATTCGGCAGGGTCCTTTTCCATCTGCTTGAAACGTTTTGCCTGTTCCTTCTTGCTGATGTGCAGGAACAGCTTGATGATCACCTGCCCGTCGTCGGAAAGTTGCCGTTCGAACTGATTGATCTCCTGATACGCCTGTTGCCACTGGCGCGGCTGCAACATCCCGTCCATGCGCTCGACCAGCACACGCCCGTACCACGAGCGATCAAAAATCCCGATCGCGCCGTACGGAGGGAGTTTGACCCAGAACCGCCAGAGGAACGGGCGGAGTTTCTCGTCCTCGCTGGGAGGTGCCGGTGGATCCACCCGGAAGCCGCGGGGATCCAGTTTGTCCACCAGCTTCATCACCGCATCGCCTTTGCCGGAGGCGTCCCATCCCTCGAGAACGATCAGCGTTGTCATTCCGGCTTCGAATGCTTCCCGCTGCAACACGCGGAGATTGTCCTGCAGCTTCGGGAACCATTCGTCGTACGTCGCCTTGTCGAGTTCTTTTGACAGGTCAACAGTTTCCAGCATGTCCCCCTCCTTGGAAGGTATGGCGGAACTCCGTGATCATGTGACAAGCAACTCGAAGCGGTTGATAGGTACAAATCGGCACGTCAAGGGTACCACATTTCGTACGACAAGGCAAACGCCTGGGATTGGATGAGAACCGTGGAGAGATTACTCGTTTCCGGAAACGCCGCACGCGCGGTTGAGCAAGCGCGCCATCTGGCCCGTCTGGCTTCTGCGGGAGAGGTGTTCCACTCCCTCCATCGGTGCGCGCACAGGTAGAGAGTTTCGTTTCCAGAGACCAAACAGACGCTCCAGTTCCGCCCGGATTGCCCCCACGTCGTCTGCCGGAACGACAGGTTCGCGGCCGACACTCCGGAGCAAACGGTCCACGTCTCCACCGGGCGGCGCGAGGGCAAGCATGGGGCGGCCGGCGGCAAGGTACTCGAAGATTTTCGAGGTCAACAGGTTCGCCGGGCCAATGAACAGCGCCACCGTCGCCGTACGAAGCCGCCGCACGGCTTCGGCGTGCGGCACAAACCCGGTAAACTCGGCAACACCGGCAAGCCCGACATGTTCGATCTGCTCCCTGACGGCGGGATGGACGGTACCCACGAACACGAGCTTCGCTGCGGCGCGGAACTCCGGGTCTGCCGCCCTCAAAGAGGCCAGCGCTTCGAGGAAGGGGCCTGGGGCGTGCAGAGGGATAATGTTGCCGCTGTAGACAAGCTCAAACCGCTCCGTCGTGGGAGCCAGTTCGCCCGCGAAATCCTCCTCCTCATATCCATTCGGGATGATGTGCCCACGGGAGGCCGCTGGCCCCAGCGATTCGCGCACCATTTCGTTGATCATCACCAGCTCCGAAGCGGCGCGGACCACTCCCTGTTCAAGCCGCAGGTCGAGCCGTGTGGCCGCTGTGCAACGCGGCAACTCGGCGTTGTAGTAGATCTGCGTCCACGGGTCGCGGAAATCGGCAATCCAGG
>JAKPPK010000168.1 GCA_029547385.1 Candidatus Latescibacterota bacterium | reverse complement strand
CAGGAGCGGGGGAAGGCGTTGGCGCGCGGCGTGACTCTGATGGGACCGCACCGGGACGACATTCGCTTCCTCTCGGAGGGCGTGGATCTGGGGGATTTCGGTTCACGCGGACAGCAGCGGAGCGCCGTGCTCGCTTGGCAGATGGCGGAGCTGCACTGGCTGCAACAAATCACCGGCGATACGCCGGTCTTGTTGCTCGATGAAGTCCTGGCCGAGCTGGATCGCGCCCGGCGCGGCACCCTGTTGGGATTGCTGGGCCAGGTAGAACAGACCATCCTCGCCACCACCGATGTGGAGCTTTTCCCGGCGAGCTTTCGCAAGAATGCGTTGGTGCTCGAAGTGAGTGGCGGGATCGTCACGCCGGTTCAGGGCGTTTGAGCCTCCGCCGCAAGCCCGGCCTCGTCGGCATCAATGAGAATTACCCACACCGGCACAGCCGGAAAATGCCGCTTCAGCCGTTCAATATCATAAACCAGCTGCTCGCCGTAAGACACGCCAGAAGACATCTGGCGTTGTAACCTGTGGCAGGGCACGATCTCTACCCCAGCGATGGCTTTGTTCTCGTTGAAAAAGTACTGAAACTTCGCCAGATCGTAGAACATGAAGGCGTATTTCCCGAACTGAACTTCGATAAGGATGTTGTCTTTGACAAAGTCAATCTGTTTGAATGCGCCCGGAATCGAGAGGGTGGAATTCGGCATCGTGATAGTGTAGGTGTCACGCAATTCCCGATAATCTCGTGCGTAGAAGCCTTCATGGAATTGCCGATTCATCTCTGTGGGCGCGTAAAGCATTTGATTCTGTTTGGTTTTCTCTCGGCTGGCTTTTGTACGGAGCGCCTGTACCCCGGCGATGATCTCGAAAATATCGCGGCGATGTTGCGGATAATGCACTTGCAGAATCTCGGCGCCGCCCAAATGTGAGTATTCGTATACGACTCTCATGAGGTCTCCTCGGTTTCTGACGGGGCATCGTACATCGTCTGTTTTTCTTCCAGCAATGGAAGCTGCGCGCTGTTGAGCGCTATCACCTGGGGAGGGACTTGCGGCCCTGCGCCATGAGGGTCATAGACCGGACGTTCCATCGGGCGAATGCGGAGTTGCCCGTTCTCTGCCTGACGCAAGCGCTCTTTGGCAATTCCCACGTACTCCGGCATGATCTCTGCCCCTATCGCCCGTCGTTGATGCATCAGCGCAGCGATAGCAGTCGTCCCAACCCCCATGAAGGGATCGAAAACCCAATCACCCGCGTTTGTCAACGCCAGGACCAGCCGTTCAATCAACTCCACCGGGAACTGGCAGGGATGGAGGGTCTTTT
>JAKPPK010000165.1 GCA_029547385.1 Candidatus Latescibacterota bacterium | reverse complement strand
AAGCGCTGGTGGGCCAGAAGCTCCATTGCCGCTTCCACGTTCCCGCGCCAGCGGTTCGGGTCACGGCCGATTTCGGCCGCCAGCTTGCGTGCGTCTTCCACGTGCCCCAGTCCAACGTTATACGCAGCGAGACCGAACGCGATCGCGTCCCGTTTCTCCAGCGATCCGAACTGAGCGATCTGGTCCCGGAGGTACCTCGTGCCGGCGTGAATGTTCTGCACCGGGTCCAGAACGTCAGCCACCCCGAGCGATGCTGCGGTCTCCGGCATGATCTGCATCAGCCCGACAGCACCCATCGGGCTTTCCATGTCGTGGGCGAACCCCGATTCCTCATATGCCACCGCGGCCACCAGAAGCCAGTCCAACCCAGCCTCTTCCGCCGCGAGTTTGATCGTATGGTCATACGGGGATATTTGCCCTTCGCGAAGGAATCGGGCGCTCGCAGCACGGTAACGGGCGGCGCGCTCGCCTTTGTCGAAATACTTCGCGCGGAGGGTGGCGGTGATTCCCGAGGACTGAACTCTGCTCATGAAGACGTCCACCGCATCGCGGAGTTGGTTGGCGCTCGGGCGGACATACCAGCCGACAGGCTCGTTCTGGCCTATCCGGGGACCGATGGTGATGTTCTGGTGGTAGCTCCGTTCGATCTTCGCCAATGGCCACGGCGCGATGACGGCTTCCGCTTCGCCTTTCGAAAGCGCCGCAAGGAGCATCTCGTAATCCCACCCGGACGGCGCCGGTGCAATTGTAACTGCACCACCGAGCTGCGTGTTCAGGTCTACCAGCGCGTAATATCCTGGCCCGCTCGGAATCGCGTGCACGGTGCGTCCCGCAAGCTCATCAAGAGAAGCAACAGCAGCGCTGCCGCGGGTAACGACCACGAAGTACGAGCTATCGTACGGCAGGCACCGGAGCGCCACGGCGTGGTTCGGAACAGCGGTCAAAAGGCCCGGCGCGATGATGTCGCCTTTCCCCTCCATAAGCCAGGGAATCATGTCTTCCGGGGTCGGGGGGATCACCATCTGAAGGTGGACGTCCAGCATGTCGGCGAACTGGCGCGCCAGTTCGTATTCGAGACCCCGCTCATCACCGCGGAAAAGGAAGTAGCTTGATGCGGAATGCTGGGTGATAACGCGCAACGTATCACGTTTCTGAATATCTGGAAGGTCCTCACGCACCGTGGTTGCAAGGGATGCGTCTTCCATTCTCGGCAGGGAGGGCATATTCACCCACGCCGAAGCCTGGAACAACGTGAAAATCATGATGATAAACCAATAAAAATACATATGTTAAGCGTTCCTTTCGTTACTACTGCGCAAGCAGAGCGACACGAATTACGCGCAGTATCATAAGCAAGAGCCATGCCACGGCATTTTGGGGAGAGCAGCTAAGTTCCTGACGAAAAGTGGTGCCAGACGAGGAAAAAACTTCGCCATACCGCGAAAGAAATCGGATGCATTTCCGCGCACTTAGCGCTTCTGTGGCCGGAAAGGTCCAGAAGGCTCCCGGAGCAGAATCGTGCAGATTCTGCACGGTTCCGCCACCCTTTCACCTGCGTGATGTCGCTTGAGTGATGTCGCGCGCGTGGGCCCGCCTGTCACCGGCTTGGTGCGACAACCGACCGGCCAGAGGAAAGGCTGCGGGAGCGGCACTGGCGCCTTTCGGTTCTTGTGGGAGTTGAGACGCGTGAACGGATGCCCTCGTTCCATGCTCTCAGGACCGGACGTTCATAACACGTTTTCCCCTATTTCACTTGCGACACTCCCATCGCGAAGGGCAGCCGTATTTGCCGCCCCGAATACATGCCCGTACATTATAAAGTCTGGAAAATGTTTCGGGGTGTACGCGTTGCGGGCCGCGAATCAACGGAGTTGCCGGAATGGAATCCGCACAGGACCTGCACGCTCGAATCAAGCTCGCCGTGGATCATGTCCGGGAGGAAATAGCGGACGCGGCGGTGAAATCCGGGCGCTCTCCCGATGAGATCGCGCTGCTCGCGGTTACGAAAACGCGGTCGCCGGCGGAGGTTAACGCCGCGATCGGGGCGGGCGTGACGCTTCTCGGCGAGAACCGTGTACAGGAAGCGGAAGCCAAGATCCCGTATGTCGCCGGCGGAGCGGAGTGGCATCTGATCGGGCACCTGCAGACCAACAAGGCGCGGCTGGCGGCGAGGCTTTTTCGGATGGTGCAATCAGTTGACAGTGTCCGCCTCGCGGAGAAACTGAACGACGCGGTGGAGTCCGGGCGTTCTCTCGACGTCCTTGTCGAGGTGAACGTATCCAACGAAGCGTCCAAATTCGGCGTGGCTCCTGGATCCGTCGGGGAGCTGGTGGAAAAACTGGTCGAGTTGCCCGCGCTTCGCGTTCGCGGCTTCATGACGATAGGTGCGTTCGTGGACGACGAAAGGCTCGTACGTCGCGGGTTCCGATTGTTGCGCGAGATATTTGATGATACCCGCCGGCAGTTCCCGTCAGGTCAAGTGGATATCCTCTCCATGGGTATGACCGGGGATTTTCGGTGGGCGATTGCGGAAGGCAGCACGATGGTGCGAATTGGAACAGCTCTGTTCGGCCAGCGTACGCAAAGGGGCGCGTGATGTTTCAGTGGCAGTTCTTCCTCAATGGAGTGCTCAGGCTTCTTATTTTGTTGCTGAAAATCTACAGCATCATCATCATCGTGCGTGTCGTCGCGAGCTGGCTCGGCGCAGACCCGTACAACGCTATCATGAACTTCCTTTCACGCATCACAGACCCCTTCTTCGAGGCGATAAGGCGGCGTCTGCCCTCAGCGATGTGGAACACGGGACTGGATTTTTCCCCGCTGATTGCGGTGCTTTTGATTCAGGTCGTCACGCTTCTGCTGGAGTCAATTCGTTTCTGAGCCACCGCATCGGCACATGGGCTGGAGGAAAGCAGCGATGAACATAACACCGCTCGACATTCGACGGAACGAGTTCACGCGAGCGCTGCGCGGGTACAACCGCGAGGAGGTGGACAGCTTCCTCGTCATGGTTGCCGACGAGGTCGAAAGCCTCATAAGCGAATATCGGGACCTCAGCCGAAAGCTCGAGGAGCAGGAAAAACAGCTTGAAAACTTCCGCATGATCGAGCGGACGCTTATGGAAACGCTGATTACTGCCCAGCGCACGTCAGACAACATGCGCGAGACAACGCAGCGCGAATGTGATGCGATCAAACGGGAAGCGGAACTGAAAGCGCAGGAAACCATCGAAAAAGCCCGCCTTGAAGCGGAGCGGCTTGCCATGGAAGCACGGCAGCGGGCGCACAACGTTCTCGAGGATGCGCGCACCAAAGCGCATAACGCAATCGAAGCCGCGCTCAAGCAATCAGACGAGATCTATCAGGCAGCCAGGGAAGAAGCAATGGAAATCCAGACTGCCACGAAAGTTATGATAGAACGGCGGGATTCGTTCATCCTTCAGATGAGGGCGTTCCTCGGCGGACAGTTGGAGGCGCTGGACCGGTTCGGCCACGAGGAGCTGGCTGCCCCTCCCGCAGTGCAGGAACACGAAGTTCCGATCATCACCGAAGAGGAAGCCGCGGCAATTGCGGCGCTCGACAAGGAACTGAGCGCATTTGCGGCCGCGACGGCCCCGCCCGAAGAATCTATTCCCGTATCGGAACCACCCGTTCGCGAGGAAGCTCCGGCCGAGGAACCGCCCGAAGACGGAGCAGAAGTCCTTGTGGGGCGGCAGCTACCCCGCTCGCGGGAGGCCTGAGAAGGATGCAACGTGACGCAGAGCCGCTACACCGTGTCACGGTGCATGTGCAACCGCGGGCATCGAAGAACGCCGTGGGAGAGATGGATGCCGCGGGACGGCTCAGAGTGGCGGTTACGGCGGCGCCGGCCGATGGCCAGGCGAACGAGGCGGTTATCGCGCTTCTTGCGGATCACTTCCGCGTACCGCGAGGCGCCATAACGTTGGAGCGCGGGAAGACCGCGCGTACGAAGATTTTCGCACTCAGAGGCGCGCAAATCAGCGCGCCGGCACATGACGGGAATGCAACATGAACACGCCAGAACCGAAACTGTCAGAGCAGATACGTGAGGCCCTTGCCGTCGTTCAGGCGCGTTCCTCCCTGAAACCATCGGTCGGCATCATTCTTGGCACCGGCCTCGGGCAACTTGCGGACGAGATCGCCGTGGAAACGGTGATTCCGTACGGCGAGATTCCTCACATGCCGCTTTCGACGGTGGAGACCCACGCGGGCAGGCTTCTGATCGGGCACCTCGGTGGCAAACCGGTGGTGGCCATGCAGGGGCGCTTCCACTACTACGAAGGCTACACGATGAAACAGGTGACGTTCCCCGTCCGCCTCATGCGGGCGATGGGAGCCGACACCCTGCTCGTATCCAATGCGTGTGGAGGTATGAACCCCGCATGGGAACCCGGCGATATCATGATCATGACCGACCACATCAACCTTCTCGGGGACAACCCGCTTATCGGGCCCAATGACGATTCCCTCGGCCCCCGTTTCCCCGATATGTCGGAACCGTACAGCCGCGAACTGATCGAACTGTGCCGAGCAATCGCGCGGGAACACGGCATACCGGTTCGCGCCGGGGTGTACGTCGCAGTCCCCGGTCCCAATCTGGAAACGCGGGCGGAATACACGTTCCTGCGGAAAATCGGGGCTGATGTCGTCGGCATGTCCACGGTTCCGGAAGTCATCGTGGCGATCCATGGCGGCATGCGTGTCCTTGGCCTGTCGGTCATCACCGATCGTTGCCTGCCGGATTCACTGGAGCCCGCGACCATCGAACAGATCATCGCCATGGCGAACAAAGCGCAACCCGGTCTCACCACACTCATGCGTGGCGTGGTGGAAAGACTGTAATCCGGAACCGCATTGGGAGCGCCCGGGATCGGGGCGACGCCGCTTCGAAGGGACCGTGGGCCTCAGCCACAGGTCCTCACCGGGTTAGGTTCCGCGTGTTCCGTTTGGATCATCCTGTATCACAGATTTGTGGAGAAAGACGAAAGAACTCATGTATCGTGACGTACCCCCGACATTCTCGCTGCCAGAACTGGAACGCCGCATCCTCGCATTCTGGAAGGAACACGACACCTTCAACAAGCTCCGCCGGAAGAACGAGAACGGTCCCCGCTGGTCATTCATAGATGGCCCTATCACCGCAAACAACCTGATGGGTGTGCACCACGCGTGGGGGCGCACGTATAAGGACGCCTATCAGCGCTACCACTCCATGCTCGGGCAGCACCTCCGCTACCAGAACGGCTTCGATTGCCAGGGGTTGTGGGTTGAGGTTGAAGTCGAGAAGGAACTCGGATTCAAGTCCAAACGAGATATCGAGGAGTACGGCATCGACAGGTTTGTCGAAGCGTGCAAGGCCCGCGTGATCAAGTTCTCGAAACGGCAGGCGGAACAGTCCATCCGTCTCGGGTACTGGATGGACTGGGATAACTCGTACTACACGATGTCCGACGAGAACAACTACACCATCTGGCATTTCCTGAAAAAGTGCCATGACCGCGGCTTCATTTATGCCGGGCACGATGTGATGCCCTGGTGCCCGCGCTGCGGCACGGCCATCAGCGATCAGGAAATCGTTACGGAAGGGTATCAAGAGCTCACCCACACGAGCGTGACCGCAAAATTCCCGCTGGTGGGCCGGCCAGGTGAATCCCTCCTTGTGTGGACAACCACGCCCTGGACACTTACCGCGAACGTAGCCGCGGCAGTTCATCCAGAGCTGACCTACCTTGCGGTGAAACAGGGCGATGAGACGTTCTACCTCGCGAAAGCCTGTGCCGAACGAACGCTGAAAAACGAGTATGCCGTACTTCGTGAGCTTCCCGGTTCCGAACTCCTCGGCTGGGCGTACTCGGGACCCTTCGACGAACTCCCACCCGTGGCGGGTGTGGAACACCGGGTGATCGCGTGGGACGAAGTTACCGAAGAGGAAGGCACCGGCATTGTCCACATCGCGCCCGGCTGCGGCAAAGAAGACTTCGCCCTCGGCAAGCAGTTCAGTCTCGCGGTGATTGCGCCGATAGACGAGAACGGGCTCTTCGCGGAGGACTTCGGGCCGTTCGCCGGAAAACATGCGTCGCACGTGCCGGAGGACGTCTTCGCGTCGCTGAAGAACAAGGGCCGGCTGTACCGGACGCAGAAGTACTCCCACCGCTACCCGGTCTGCTGGCGCTGCAAAACCGAATTGCTCTTCCGCCTCGTGGACGAATGGTTCATAGACATGAGCACCCTCCGTTACGAAATCATGGAGGTAACGAAGCGTATCACCTGGATGCCGTCGTACGGGCTGGACCACGAACTGGACTGGCTTAAGAACATGGGTGACTGGTGCATCTCCAAGAAACGTTTCTGGGGCCTGGCGCTGCCCATCTACCCGTGTCAGAAATGCGGCAACGTGGACGTCATCGGGAGCGAAACGGAGTTGGAGCAACGGGCCATTGAAGGATGGGAGCAGTTCGCAGGGCACTCACCGCACCGCCCCTGGGTGGATGCGGTGAAAATCGGGTGCTCGAAATGCGGGTCGCCGGTCTCGCGGATCAAGGATGTGGGTAACCCGTGGCTCGATGCCGGCATTGTTCCGTACAGCACCCTGAATTACCGGCATGACCGCGAGTACTGGAACAACTGGTTTCCGGCGGAGTTCATCACAGAGTCGTTGCAGGGGCAGTTCCGCAACTGGTTCTACAGCCTCCTCGCCATGAGCACTGTCATGGAGAACCGCGAGCCCTTCAAGCGCGTTCTTGGCCACGCGCAGGTGCGCGATCTCAAAGGCGAGGAGATGCACAAAAGCAAGGGCAACGCGATCTGGTTTGACGACGCCGCCGAGAAGATGGGCGCGGAGACCATGCGTTGGCTCTATTGCCGCCAGAATCCGTATACGAACCTGAATTTCGGCTACGAGGCGGCGGAGGAGCCTCTGCGGCATCTCACCACACTCTGGAACACCTACAAGTTCTTCGTAACGTACGCAAAAATAGACGGCTTCGTTCCTGGCAGCTCCCCGGTGCCCTACGACCGGCTCGATCGAATGGATCGCTGGATTCTCGCCCGGCTGAACCAACTGATTGCCGACGCGCGCCGGGCGTTCGACGGGTTTTCCGTGATGAACTTCGTGCACGCGGCAGAGCGATTCATTGACGACCTTTCCAACTGGTACGTCCGCCGGTGCCGGGATAGATTCCGACAGGCTGATCAGGCGGGAGACCCGGCCGCGTACGAGACGTTGTACACCGTCCTCTCTACGACGGTTCGACTTCTCGCGCCCGTGATCCCGATGTTTGCGGAAGAGCTGTACCAGAACCTCGTTGCGTGGCGGGAAGGGGAACCCGAAAGCGTGCATCTGACGCCATACCCGGAAGAGACGCCCGAATGGGAGGATGCGGCCCTCGTTGCCGATATGGCGCTGGTGCGGAACGTGGTGGAAATCGCGCTTGCCGCCCGGAATGCCGCAAAAATCAAAGTCCGGCAGCCGCTTGCCGTGATGACGGTCGTCACCGATCCGAGCGCAATAAAAACGCTGGAAATGAACCGTCAGGTGATCGCTGAGGAACTTAACGTCAAGCGGATCGTCTTTACTGATTCCGCCGAAGGGCTCACCACGCGCGTGGCGAAACCGGTGTTCCGCGCGCTCGGGCCACGCTTTGGAAAAGACGCGAACGCCGTGGGGAACATCCTCCGCGCACTCGACCAGGATACGCTCGCCAGAATCGCGGCGGGCGAAACCGTGACCATTCCTGTCAACGGAAAACATGAGCAGATATCCAGTGAACTTGTGGAGGTCGTCACAGCCAGCCCGCAGGGCATGTCGGTAATTTCTGACAAGCAGGTTACCGTGGCCCTCGACACGAACCTGTCGGACGAACTTGTGGACGAAGGGTTTGCGCGGGAAATCGTGAACAAGATCCAGAACATGCGTAAGGAAGCCGATTTCAACGTCTCTGACCGGATCACCGTGGGCTACTCCGTCAGTCCGCGCCTTGCACGTGCGATAGATTCTTGCAGAACGTACATCATGAAGGAGACTCTTGCGCGTGAACTGGTGCCGCTCGAAGGCGAGTGGGAGCACCGCTCTGAATGGTCGGTGAACGGAGAACCCGCGGAACTTGGAGTTCGGCGCACCACGCAATCAGGCTTGGCAAACGGTGGGGGAATGCAAGATGGCCGCACTTGACCCGCAGGAACTCGCGTATTTCGAGAAGCTTTTGAAAGAACGGCGGGCAAAGGCGCTTTCCGCTGCAGAAGAGGGAGAAAGTGTCCGCCCGAAAGAGGCGCCCAAGGAATCTTCGGGAGACCTGAGCGCTTATTCCGTTCACATGCCCGATCAGGGAACAGATGCCATGGAGCGCGAGCTGGAATTCCTCCTCGCCGCTCGCGATGAGAAATACATCCGTCATCTGGACGAGGCACTCCAGCGCATCAAGGACGGAACCTTCGGCATCTGCCGCACCTGCAACAAACCGATATCCCGTGCACGCCTGGAAGCGGTACCGAATGCCACAGAATGCATTGCCTGCAAATCACAGCGAGATAAGCTCCCCCGACGCTGAAACGCGCCCCTTCTCATGGACAAGGGCGTCCTGCGTGTTCATAGGTCCCGCACTGGCTTCGTTGGGTCTGGATCGCATCACCAAAATCGCCGCGGAACGTCATCTCACCTTTTCCGTTCCGGAGAAGGTGCTTGGCGAATACGTTCGCGTCGTCCTCTGGTTTAACGAAGGCGCCGCGTTCGGAATGACATTCGGTGGCAAATGGGCGCATGTCATCCTTTCCCTGATTGCGATGGTTGTTGTCACCTACCTCGTCTGGCGGACTCCGCGCGAACACTCCCTCATGCTTTCTGGTTTTGCGCTCATTCTGGGAGGCGCGGCGGGCAATCTGTGGGATAGGCTCCTTGCTGGCAAAGTCACCGATTTCATAGACGTCGGCATAGGTTCCCTGCGGTGGCCGACTTTCAACGTGGCGGACGCCAGCGTGGTGGTCGGGGTGTTCCTCATACTCCTTACAAGCTGGAGAACCAGCCGCGCGGAGCAGACCGCAAAAGAAACTACGGCGCACCCCGCTCAGACTGCAGCAACTGAAGGGACTCCCGTTCCGTGAAAACGCCCCTGCGCGCGGCCGATTACCGGCTCCTGCTGAGCCTCGGCCTCGGTGTGCTTTTCACCGACTGGTTGACCAAAGCGCTTGCGGCGAATCTCCTTTCCGCCGGCCGTCCTGTCTCTCTTTTCGGGGATTACGCGCGATTGTCCCTGTCGCACAATCCGGGGGCCGCGTTCGGGATGCGGTTTGGCGGTGCGGCTGTGCACCTGTTGGTCACCCTCGCGGTGATCGCGTTCATTGTGGCAATTGCCCTGCACACCGCTCCCTCCAGAAGGCTTGAGCAGGCCGGCTACGGCCTTATCCTTGGCGGCGCCATCGGAAACCTCGGCGATCGCCTCCTGCTGGGTCACGTTATTGATTTTCTCGATCTCGGTATCGGCAACGTGCGGTGGTGGACGTTCAACGTCGCCGACGCAGCGCTTACCGCAGGCGTGGGTCTGCTCCTCATCGCATCATTCCGCTCGCGACGCACCGTGCAATAATTGCGCACGTGGCATCCACGCGCCGGCCCGTCGCCATTACCAACCCTCATAAGTATTCCTCCACACATACCCGCCCTCGAGGGATCCGCTTCGTCGGGTCCTGCGCCCGGTGAGGAGGTTGGGCGCGTGGGTTTTCCCCTGGATTCCCGCCTTCGCGGGAATGACAGGCACTACACGAGCATTGCGTCATTTGTGCGTCGTATTCCCATCCTCGGGGCGCTGGCAGATCCAACCTTCACAGAATACCCACGAGGAAAAGCGCCGTCATTCCCGCGAAGGCGGGAATCCAGAACACCCTCGTGAAGAGATTCTTCGCTTTGTCCGCGTGGCGGACGCCGCTCAGAATGACGGGAAACGGGGCGAACGGTAGATCAGCGGCAGGGTGCACCGACGGTCGGGCCGGGCCCAGTCGCCGCGGGGCTTTGGAGTGCGGAGGCGCGCCCCCGCTTTGAAAGCGCAAGCACGCTTGCGCAGTTCAGAGTCCCTTGCGTTGCGGACGCACCGTTTCCCGCCTTGCGTTCCCCACGCGCTCGAAGTAATCTCCTTCTACAGCACCATGCGACTGAAACCCTGCCGACAAGGAGGCGCCCATGCCCCGCCCCAACATCATCCTCATCATGTGCGACCAGATGCGAGGGGACGCGTTTGGAGCCGACGGCAACTCCTCCATCGAAACCCCGAATCTGGATTTTCTCGCATCACTGGGCACGCGGTTCTGTCACGCGTATTCGGCGGTGCCGTCGTGCCTGCCCGCACGCGCCATCCTCTGGACCGGACAGAACCAGTGGCACACCGGCGTGCTCGGGATGGGACGCGGGCAGGGACAGATACCGCACGACTTCCCGCACACCCTTGCCGGTGAACTCGCCAACGCTGGTTACCGGACGCACCTCGTGGGCAAAGGCCATTTCCATCCCCAGCGCGCCCCGATGGGTTTCCACGACATGGAACTGGACGAATCCGGTCGCATGCCCACCAGCGAGCATCGCCAGTGGTTCCGCACTCATGCGCCGGAAGGCGTAACCCCGGACGACCATGGTGTGGACTGGAATTCCTGGCACAGCCGGCCCTGGCACACGGACGAGTACCTCCACCCCACCGCGTGGACGATGAGCCGCGCGCTCAATTTTCTCGACACATTCGACTACTCGCAACCTTTCTTCCTGAACATTTCGTTTGCGCGACCCCATTCACCGTACGTTCCGCCGCGATTTTACTGGGATTTCTACCACAGCCGCGGAACCCCGCCGCCTTCCGTGGGCGAATGGGCAATCATGCACGACGACCCGCGCACCGCGCTTGACCCCAACGCCTGGCGCGGAAAGATAAGCCCCGATCGCATCCATCGCGCGCGAAGCGGCTACTACGGTGAGATTTCGTTCATCGACACGCAGATCGGGCGCCTCATCAAACGCTTGAATCGCGGCAACGACCACGCCAGTTTCGCCAACACGTGGATCGTGTTCACCTCGGACCACGGGGACATGCAGGGCGACCACCACCTCTGGCGCAAAACCTACGCTTACGAAGGCAGCGCCCGCATTCCGTTCGTTATCGTCCCGCCGAGAGCACTGGGGAGGCCTTCACGGCAGGTGGCCGACGAAGTGGTGGAGCTCCGCGACATCATGCCTACGCTTCTGGAAGGCGCGGGAGTACCGCTTCCAGGGACCATGGACGGACAAAGCCTCGTGCCTTTGCTCGATGCGCCCGCCGCCGAATGGCGCCCGTACATCCATGGCGAACACTGCACGTGCTACTCGGAAGAGCAGGAGATGCAGTATGTGACCGACGGCCGGCGCAAGTTCATCTGGCTACCGCGTACCAACGTCGAGCAGTTCTTCGATCTCGAATTCGATCCCGGAGAATGCCACGATCTCATCCACGATCCGTTGCGGCAGACTGAAATCGCTGCCTGGCGCGGATATCTCGTGAACGAGCTGGCGAAACGCGAGTGTGGCTGGGTGTTCGACGGCAAACTCCATTGTCCTCCCGACCCGCTCGTCTCCCCGTGGAAGGACGTGCGCTGGAACGGAGAGGAGTAGTGGCGCCGGGCAGCAACGAGTGCATACAGGCTCGGCGCTATCGGCCCGTTTGTCGTATGGCGGCACATATGCCATATTCGTCCCAAAGGACATGTGACGACGTGCGTGTTGCTTCTGCCAACGCCGCCCCAAGCTAGAGGAGCCGCCCCATGCCCAGCCCCAACGTGATTCTTATCCTCTGCGACCAGATGCGCGGTGACGCCTTGCGCGCGGACGGCAATCGGTTCATCGAAACACCCAACATCGACTACCTCGCTTCGCGGGGAACCCGGTTCCGCCGCGCCTATACCGCGGTGCCGTCGTGCACTCCGGCGCGCTCGATCCTCTGGAGTGGGCAAAGTCAGTGGCATACCGGCGTGCTGGGCCAGGGACGCGGGCAGGGCCCGATGCCGAACGATTTCGCTCACACGATCGCAGGCGAGTTTGTCAACGCTGGCTACCGTACGCACCTCGTCGGAAAAGGGCATTTCACCCCGCACCGCGCTTCCATGGGCTTCCAGACGATGGAACTGGACGAATCAGGCCGGATGCCCGACAGTGAACACAGGCAATGGTTCCGCACGCACGCACCGGAAGGCGTGACACCGGACGACCACGGGGTCGCCTTCAACTCATGGCACGCGAGG
>JAKPPK010000161.1 GCA_029547385.1 Candidatus Latescibacterota bacterium | reverse complement strand
GGTTTGTACGGGAACAGCGGCGCGAACGATCTGTCCGGTGAAGGCGGGAACGATTATCTTTCCGCCGACGGCGGCGACGATACGCTCCATGGCGGAGCCGGGAACGATACGTTGGTGGGTGGCGAGGGTGCGGACGCGATGGCAGGCGGCGCGGGGAACGACACGTACTATGTGGACGATGCTGGGGACGTGGTGACGGAGGCAGCGGGAGAAGGTACGGACTCTGTGAGGAGTTCGGTTGCGTATGCGCTGACGGATAACGTGGAGAATCTGACGTTGACGGGTACGGAAGCGGTGAACGGTACGGGTAACGCGCTGGACAATGGTTTGTACGGGAACAGCGGTGCGAACGTGCTTTCGGGGGATGGGGGGAACGATTATCTTTCCGCCGATGGCGGTGATGACACCCTACAAGGGGGTTCCGGGAACGACACGCTGGTGGGCGGAACGGGCGCGGATGCGATGACGGGCGGAGCGGGGAACGACACGTACTATGTGGACGATGCGGGGGACGTGGTGACGGAGGCGGTGGGAGAAGGTACGGACTCTGTGAGGAGTTCGGTTACGCATGCGCTGTCGGATAATGTGGAGAATCTGACGTTGACGGGTACGGACGCGGTGAATGGTACGGGGAATGCGCTGGACAATGGTTTGTACGGGAACAGCGGCGCGAACGATCTGTCCGGTGAAGGCGGGAACGATTACATTTCTGCCGACGGCGGCGACGATACGCTCCATGGCGGAGCCGGGAACGATACGTTGGTGGGCGGCGAAGGCAGCGACACTTACATGTTCCGCCGGACGGATGGGAAGGATACCATAACCGAAACGGCGGGACTATCCGGCGATACGGATAACTTGAAGATGACGGACGGCATTTCGGAGACGGATCCAGTTATCGTCAAACAGAACAATGACCTCTACGTGTTTTTGGATACAAACAACTACACTCGGATGACGGGCCAATTCTCTCAAGCGAATTACGGCGTCGAACGCTTGGAGGTCACGGACGGTTACTATATTACCCGACAGGACATCGAGAACATTGTCAACACCATGAGCAGCATCAACAACGATCCCGGGCTGGATGTGATCCAGAAGTTCAATGCCATGCGGCAGGATCAGACCTATATCAGCACTCTGGCCCAGAGTTGGCATCAAGCCTAAAACAAATCTGCGCAATGAGCGGTTATTTCCCCTCGTCCCGAATCTCTTCCGCCAAGGGAGGGTAAAAAGGACGAGGGGGTTCTTTTGAATAACGCCGTGAGCATCTATTCGAT
>JAKPPK010000130.1 GCA_029547385.1 Candidatus Latescibacterota bacterium | reverse complement strand
TCACACAAACCCGTTCTACAGCGTCGGCGGAGTGGTGGAGACGATGACGGACGAGGTGTGGGACAGAACCCTTGCAGTGACCCTGAATGGCGTTTTCTATTGCTCGCGCGCCGTCATTCCGGAAATGATCAGAGCAGGCGGGGGCTCGATAGTTCACACATCGTCTGTGGCGGGAGTTGTGTCGCTCGCCGGAACGGCAGCATACTGCGCCGCGAAGGGGGGAGTGATCCAGCTCTGTCGGTCAATAGCGCGGGACTATGGACGCAAGGGGATACGGTGCAATGCCTTGTGTCCCGGTGACGTGAGGCCGCGTGAGAATCACCCCAAGGAGGTCCCACCGGGCAGTATAATGGACGTCAAGACCTGTCTGGGGCGCAGCGGATTTCCTGAGGAACTGGCCAACGTGGCGCTCTTTCTCGCTTCTGACGCCGCTTCGTATGTGACGGGGGCCGCCATCATGGCTGACGGGGGGTGGACGTCCATCTGATTCGCCAGGTGTGAGTTGCGCCGGGAGAGAGTGAAAGAGGGCGGGGAATGAAAGTTTTCCGCGCCCTCTTTCACTTTTCGAGTGGCTGCTGCTACTCTTTGAGCCGCAACCGGGCGTATCGGCGTTTGCCTACTTTGAGGATGGCGCCGTCTTTGACAAATATCTCCGCGTTGGCATCAGTCACTCGGTACCCGTCGAGCGTTACGCCACCCTGTTGTATGAGACGGCGCGCCTCTGACATGGAGGGTGCGGATTCCGTTTTCACGAGGATGTCGACGATGCGCACCGGGTTCTCGTCCAGAGTGAACTCGGGCATGTCTTCCGGCAGTTGATCGCGACGCGAGAAAACGCCGAGGAACTCTTCCTCAGCCGCAATAGCTGCCTGCGCGCCGTGGTACCGTTGCACAACCGCGCGCCCGAGTTCCCGTTTGATTTCCATCGGGTTCGTGCCGCGCCGAAGTCTCGCCTCCGCCGCGCGGACTGCGTCCTGCGACACTCCCGCTGCCAGAGTAAGGTAATCGATGAGCAGATCATCGCGTATGGACATGATTTTCCCGAACATATCTGCTGGCGAATCGTTCACCCCGATATAATTGTTCAGGCTTTTTCCCATCTTCGGACCGCCATCCAACCCACGTAACATGGGGGAAAGAACGGCAATCTGCGGGCGCTGACCCATCGCGCGCTGCAAATCCCTGCCCTGAAGGATATTGAAGCGCTGTTCCATTCCTCCGAGCTCCACATCTGACTGAACGGCGACCGAGTCGTATGCCATCAGCATCGGATACATCAGCTCGTGCATTGCGAGAGGAAGCCCTTCTTCGAGCCGTTTCGCGAACGTCTCGTGGCTCAACATCTGAGCCATGGTGAACTGCTGCCCCAGTTGTATCATCTGGATCAGAGAGAAGTTCTCGAACCATTCTGACTGGTAACGCACCTCGGTCTTTTCAGGGTCGAGCACCTTCATCAACTGGTCAACGTAGGTGGCCGCGTTCGCGAGCACCTGTTCTTTCGACAGAGACGGCCGCGATTCATTCCGTCCTGTTGGATCTCCGATCTGGGCAGTGTAGTCACCGATGATGAGCACGCCGTGGTGACCCGCATCCTGGAAGTCGCGCATTTTGCTTACGGGGACCATGTGACCGATATGTACGTCCTTGCCGGAAGGGTCAATACCGTATTTGATCCGTAAGGGTTTTCCACTTCGCACGGCTTCCGAAATTCGTTGCGCGAGTTCATCTTCAGACACGATTTCGGCAACACCGCGGCGGATTAGGTCCATCTGTTCGTTAAAAGGGAGCACTTTGCCGTTTCCTCACATGGGGGTTTTGCGCGCGATCACTACTCACTACGGGTTTGCCCCGGTAACGAGAGAAAAGGTTTGAGAACGCGCAACTTCGTGATTCACCAATCGGTCGAACGCCGCGCGGGCTTTCAGAACGCAACGGGCGCCCTGGCAAGCGGAACCACTGCTTCCGCGGATTGCCTGACAAGCACCAGAACCGGGTCCGGAAACAGCCCGAGAAGCACAACTGCAAGAGCTGCCAATACGAGTACCGGGTATGCCACTTGGGGGACAACAAACGCCGCCGGTTCTGCCCGTTGCTCCATGTACATCCGCACGATGATCCGGAGATAATAATACATTCCCATGGCGGTGTTCAAGGCTGCGAACGCCGCAAGCTTGTACATTCCGGCATCCACAGCAGAACGGAAGGCGTACAGTTTGCCGAGGAAACCAACAAGTGGTGGTACCCCGGCAAGGGAGAGAAGGAACAGCGCGAAGAGCGCTGCCATCGAAGGGTGGGATTTTGCCAGACCGCGAATAGTGTGGAGGTCCGGCGAACCCGGGATTACGGCCACGGCAGCGAACGATCCTGCAGCGCTGACGGCGTACGTAAGGAGATAAAACAGAAGCCCTTCAATCCCCACAGGGCCAACGGTTGCGCCCCCTGCAAGCGCCATCAGCATGAACCCGACGTGAGCGATACTGGAATATGCGAGGATGCGTTTCACGTTCTCCTGAACGAGCGCCGCGACGTTGCCCACAAACATGGTAAGCGCCGCGAGCGCTACCCACACGGCGTGCCATCCTTCCGCAAATGGCGAAAAGGAGGGCAGAACTACTCGAAGCAGAGCTGCAAAAGCGGCGATTTTCGAAGCCGAAGACAGAAACGCCGTTACCGGAGTGGATGCTCCCTGGTACACGTCCGGGGTCCAGAGGTGGAACGGGGCGGCCGAGATTTTGAACCCCAGTCCCGCAATACACAGGGCAATTCCGACCTGACCCGCCCTCGTGTGAAATGGGAGTTGTTCCAGTGTAAGCTGCATTGTTCCGGTAACGCCGTAGAGCAGGACTGCGCCGAAAAGGAAAAGAGCGGACGCAAACGCGCCGAGGATGAAGTATTTGAGTCCGGCTTCAGCGCTCAAGACGTCTGTCCGGTCATAGCCAATCAGCATGTACAGGCCGATGGACAGGATTTCCAGCGCAACGAATATCACCATAAGATGGCTTGAGCGGGAGATAAGGATCATTCCGGCGGATGTGGCCAGCATTGCCGCCATGAACTCGCCTGACGCCAGTCCTCGCTCCTCGAGATAACTCCACGCCGAGATCACCGCGACGAAGCCGAACAACAAGACGGAAACGGCCACCATGTCCGTGAACGCGTCGCTGACGAGCGCTCCGAATGCGGGAAACTTGCTTGGTTCACCCTGCTGAACGGCAAGCAGCGCCGCGAAAAGCACGACGGATGCCAGCAATGCGCCGAATCTACGCGTGATCCGCGGAGAGAACGCGTCGAGCATCAGGAGGATGATGGCTCCCGCAACCAGAACGATCTCGGGCAGCAAAACGGCGATGTCGGAGGCGGAGATCATCGGCTCGCCTCCGGTAGGTCAGGGGAGGTTGTCGCAAGGTCGTCCACGCCGGACGGGATGGCGTGGATAGGGCCGTTCGGACGAAGATTCATCCTCTGAAGAACGAGTTGGCTGGATGCAGCGATCGGTTTCAGAAGAGGTGCCGGATACACCCCGATTCCCACTGCGGAAAGAACGATAGGTAAAAGCACGAGCACTTCACGAACCGTGAGGTCTCCCCACGTGCGTTTCACCCATACACCGGGTTTCGTGGTATACATGGCCTGCTGGAACATCCAGAGGAGGTACGCCGCCGCCAGGATCATCCCGGTAGCTCCGACCACAGAAAACCAGCGCGTGGCTTTGTTCGAAAATGCGCCGGCGAGAGCCAGGAATTCGCCGACAAACCCGTTCAATCCCGGAAGTGCCGCGCTGGAAAGTGTGATAACAAGAAAAAGACCGGCGAACAGCGGCATCGCCGTTGCTGTCCCTCCCAGTTCCTCAAGTTTCCGGGTGTGTGACCGTTCATACAGCATGCCGACGCAGAGGAACAAACCGCCGGTGGAAATGCCGTGGTTTACCATCTGCACGATTCCACCCGTCATTCCTTCCTGGGTGAAGGAGAACACCCCCAGAAGAATGAACCCCATGTGGCTCACCGAGGAATAGGCGACGAGTCTTTTCAGGTCCTCCTGGACGAGCGAAACGAGGGCTCCATACACGATACCTACCACTGCCAGAGTGTTGATGTACGGTGCATAGACGACCGCGGCTTCTGGAAACAGCCCGAGGCAGAAACGGATTATTGCATACCCACCTGTTTTCAGCAGCACTCCCGCGAGGATTACCGATCCGGCGGTGGGTGCCTCGGTGTGCGCAAGTGGCAACCACGTATGAAGCGGGAACAGCGGCACCTTGATCGCGAAGGCAAGGAAAAATGCGGCGAAAAGCCAGATCTGCTGCGTGCCTGTCAGAAGCTCGGTTCTGATCGAGGAGATGTCGAACGATACATACCCCATGTACGCGCCGGGCGCCGAAAGCGCCGCAGCCACGTTCTGTGCGTTCACAATTGCCAGTGCGACGATCGCCACAAGCATCAGTACCGAGCCTGCCATCGTGTACAACACGAAAACGAACGTCGCTTTCAGCCTTTCCGAGTTTCCCCAGATGCCGATGATGAAATACATCGGCACCAGCATGACCTCCCAGAACACGTAGAAGAGCACAAGATCCTGAGCGAGAAAAACCCCCAGAGTGCCGGCTTCAAGCAGGAGGAGCATCGCGTTGAACATGCGCACGCGTTCGCCAATTGCCGCGTACGAAGCAAGGATTGCAATCGGGGTGAGAAGTGTTGTCAACAGGACGAGGAAGATGCTTACCCCGTCAACCCCAAGGTGGTACCGTGCACCGATTGCGTCGATCCAAGACCTGTTTTCTACGAACTGGAGCCGAGGGGTGGAGGGATCAAACTGGAAATACATCCCCACCGAATACGCGAACACCATGAGCGCGAATACCAGCGCAACGTTCCGCACCAGCTCCTTGCGGGATTCGGGCAGGAACCCCAGAATGAGCGCGGCGATCACCGGAAGAAGGATGAGAGTGCTCAGAGCCATGCGAGTATCTCGTATCCGCGAGCTACATGCCTAACGGGCGATAAGAGAAATGATCACCAGCACACCGACCACGATGCCAAAGGCGTAACTGCCGACGCGGCCCGTGTGAGAGAAACTCACCACAAACCCTATCGCCTTCCACAGATACCCTCCGCAGAACTGGACAAGGAACCCATGGATTATCCATTCGTCAATCACGCGCCACAACACCGTTCTGGAAGTCCACCGTATCGGGCGGATCAACAGGACCTCGTAGATCTCATCTACGTACCATTTGCGACGCAGCGTGCGCAGGAAAGGATTTGCGGGCTCCGCTGCAAGCGCCGTGGCGTCCTGCTCTCTTCTGCCATACCAGGCCCACGACACGCCTATTCCGCCAAGGACGAACAGGAAGACTACCGTCATGAGGGCCAGTTCTGGAATGCCTTCGTGGCTGCTCATGCCGACAACAGGGCTCAGAAACGCCGAGAACGCGGCCAAAATGTGGAAGGGCAACTCCACGTAGCCGCCCACAAGACTGAGAATCGCGAGAATCAGCAGAATCGAAGTCATTGATGATGCCGGAGCATGCAGATCACGCCCCTTTTCATCGCGGGAAGACCCGGAAAACACAAGGAAGTACAGCCTGAATGTGTAGAAGGCCGTCACGCCCGCTGTAAGAACACCGATGCACCACACGGCAAAATCGCCGTGAGCGTACACTCCCGCGAGAACCGAGTCCTTGGAAAAGAAACCGGCGGTAAGGGGGAAACCCGCAAGCGCGAGGGCTCCAATAAGGAAGGTTCCGTGCACAAGGGGCATTCGGTTCCTCAACCCGCCCATCCTGGTGATGTCTTGTTCCCCGTGTAGCGCGTGGATAACGGCGCCCGCACCAAGGAAGAGGAGTGCTTTGAAGAACGCGTGCGTCATGAGGTGGAACACCCCGGCGGCGTATGCACCCGCGCCGACGCCCATGAACATGTAACCAAGCTGGCTGATCGTCGAGTATGCGAGGATCTTCTTGATATCGTTCTCCTGCACGCCCATACTTGCGGCAAACAGTGCCGTAAGAGCGCCCACCCAGAGCACCACGTTCTGGGAAAACGGAGCGATATCGAACAGGAAATGACTGCGGGCTACCATGTAGACGCCGGCAGTCACCATTGTCGCGGCGTGGATCAGTGCGCTGACAGGAGTTGGTCCGGCCATTGCATCGGGCAACCAGACGTACAGCGGGATCTGGGCTGATTTTCCGGTTGCACCGATAAAAAGCAATAACGTGGCAATGGTGGCAACGCCGGGAGTGACATATCCCGATTCCACGGCCGAACTTGTTTGCTGGAAAGACACTCCGCCTACGGCCGTCCAGATGAGAAACACCCCGAGGAGAAATCCGAAATCCCCGACGCGATTGACGATGAACGCCTTGCGGGCAGCATCATTTGTGGTGCCGCTCCCGAAAGGACGCTCGAACCAGAAACCGATGAGCAGGTATGAGCACAGCCCCACGCATTCCCACCCGACGAACATGACGACGTAGTTGTCCGCGAGGACGAGCACCAGCATCATCGCCGCGAACAGGTTCATGTAGGCGAAGAAACGGCTGTAACGTTCATCGCCGTGCATGTACCCCACGCTGTACACGTGGATGAGCGTTCCGACGCCGGTTACCACAAGCAGCATCACTACCGTGAGCTGATCAACCAGGAAGTTGACCTCAACGTTCAGGGCGCCGACGGACATCCAGGAAAAAAGTGGGACGAGTACCGAGGCGGGGTCGCCGACAAACCGTGTAAATACTGCAACGCTGGTGAGAAACGACAGAGCCAGCATGCCGATGGCAAGATACGCGCTTGCGCTCCGCAGGCGCTTCCCGAAAAGAATGTTGATCAGGAAGCCCAGAAGAGGCCAGAAGGGTATCAGTGCTATTGCGGTGGTCATATTCGTGTTCTCACGTGTGCCCTGCGGGTCTATCAGGGAACAAGTTGTTGTTCGGCAACAGAAACGGCGATGTAATCACCACCGTAAGAGGTCTATCTTCTGCGTGTCGAGCGTGCGCTTGTGTCGAAACACGGCGACAAAAAGCGCAAGGCCGATGGCCACTTCTGCGGCCGCCACTGTCATTATGAAGATCACGTACACCTGTCCCGTAACGTCACGGAATTGCCGGGCAAAACCGATGAGCGCCAGATTCACGGCGTTCAGCATGAGTTCCACGGACATCAGCATCACTATGGCGTTACGGCGGATCAGAACACCGGCCGTCCCAATGACGAAAAGAATCGTGCTGAGCCAGAGAACGTGCATGGTCTGGATCATGGGGCGGATTCTCCGCAGGGGGCGTCTCCGGCCGTTCCTGTGCTGTTCGATCCTGCCGGTCGGTCATGTTTCATCAGCAGCTCCTCCTCGGCCGAGAACCTTCTCCCGAGGTAGATTGCGCCGACGACTGACATCAGGAGCAGCACCCCCAGCGCCTCGATGATGAACAAAAGCGTCGGGTCAGTGAACATGGTGTATGCCACGCCTGTGACATCATACACGTGGAAACCAACCGGTGGAGCAGGGTGCGCGACGTTCGAGGCCTTGAAAAGAAAAGAGAGCCCGATAAGCCCCGCGAGCACGAAACCAAGATACGTCCGCCAGTCGGTACACCACCGGCATCCTTCCTCCCTCCGCACATTCAGGAGCATGATCACGAACAAATAGAGAACCATGATCGCGCCCGCGTAAACGAGGATCTGGAACGCCGCGAGAAGAGGGGCGTCAAGGAGCAGGTACTCACCGGCGAGTGCCGCAAGACACACAATGAGGGCAATTGCGCCGTAGACGGGGTTACGGGCGAATACCATCGCCAACGCGCAACCGACTGCTACACAGCCAAACACTACGAAAATCACCAGCGACATATGCCCCGCCTTCTTTGTCCCTTCACTGTGCGTGGTGCGTCTCCGCTTTCGTGACTACGCCGACCACAGGATAGGCGAGCTTCTGCACCTCGTCGGGATTGCCCGCTTCCTTTCCAGGTATGCGGGCACGTATCACTCCAAAATCCACTCCACGCAGAACTTCCTGTTCCTTCGTCTCGTCGTAGATCGCAAGCAGCTTATCAAGGCCGAAAATCATGTCTTCGCGTGACCGCGCAATGAGGTGATAGTGTCTCGTCATGTGGATCGCATCCTCGGGGCACGCTTCAACGCAGTATCCACAGAAAATGCATTTGAGTTCATCTATCTCAAATATTTTCGGTATCTTGTCCCTTTCAGGCCACTCCACTTCCGTGGCTTTGATCGTGATACAATGTGCCGGGCAAGAAGCCGCGCACATCTCGCACGCAACGCATTTCACGCGCCCTTTGTCATCCTTGTTTAGTCTGTGAACACCCCGGTACACTCGTTTGAATTCCCGTTCTTCCTCCGGATACTGGAGAGTGACGCGCTCGCCCCAGATATGTCGCCAGGTAAGGCGGAGTCCGTTCAGAATGGCGGGCAAATACAGACGCTCCGCCAGAGTCAACCGCGCGGGCCGTTGTACATTGATCGTGGCCATCTGATTGCCTCGCCGCTGCTGTTTTCTTCCTGTGGGCCGGCTGCCCGGGCTATCATACCCTCAGAGCGATTGCGATTGCCGTTCCGAGGGCGGATGCAAGCGCCACGGGCAGAAGTGCTTTCCACCCGAGGTGCATAAGCTGATCGTACCGGAATCTCGGGAGAGTCCAACGGACCCAGAGGAACAGGAAACAGAAGAACAGCACCTTGATACCAAAGGCTCCGATGCTCAACAACACCTGTATTACCTGTGATCCGATTGCCTCAATGCCCGGAAAATGCCACCCTCCGACGAACAGCGTTACCATCACCATCGACATGGTGATCATGTTCACGTATTCCGAAAGCATGAACGACGCGAATTTCATCGCGCTGTACTCGGTGTGGTAGCCACCAACTAGTTCCTGTTCCGCTTCAGCGAGGTCGAACGGGAGGCGGTTCGTTTCCGCGAACATGCACACAAGGAACACGACAAACGCCACGGGGTTTGCAAACAGATTCCAACGCGGGATGAATCCGAACCAGTAACCCGTCTGCCCGGCCACGATGTTGGAGATGCTCAACGCGTTGATGCCGGGTTCGCTCGTCAGAAGAACCACGCTGATGATAGACAATCCCATGGCGAGCTCGTAACTGATCATCTGAGCCGACGCCCGGACTCCGCCGAAAAACGGGTACCTGCTGTTCGACGCCCAGGCACCGAAGACTATACCGTACACTGCGATGCTGGCGACCGCAAGTAAATAAAGGACACCAACGTTCGCCTGAACGACTTGAAGGTGCACTTCATTGCCGTTCCACACAAAGGGCTTACCGATTGGAAGGGCCGCATACAGGACCAGCGCCGGGATCATCATCAGCCCTGGCGCGATCACGTAGACAGGTTTGACGACGTAGTCTTGAATCACGTCCTCTTTCAGCGCGAATTTGATCCCGTCGGCGAGGAACTGCAGGTACCCTTTCGGACCAGCTCTGTTCGGCCCGTAGCGGCCCTGCGTCCACCCGGCAATTTTGCGCTCATAGAACGTGAACACCCCTGCCCCGGCCGTCATCGCGAGCATCAGCACCAGCCCGAGAGCAAGCGAAACGATGAGCTGTTCCTGAGAAATCACGATTTCGCTCCGCACCCTGTTGAAATGCGTGTCGTGATTCGCCGTGTCAAATCTCTGATGACATCAGATTCATCGCGCGTAAAAGGGGGAGGCAGTACCGCCGCCCCGAAAGACTGAGCCATACCGGCTGAGTTGGAAAAGGTGCCAGATTTCTCCGCCCACATCCTGCCGGGCAGTACAACATCAGCGACCGCGGTGATGTCATTCCGCAGGACGTCAATCACCGCAACAAACCCTGCGCGCCGCAGTTTTTCGGCGTCCAGAGGTGACACTGACCCGGTGCGAAGGGAGGAATTGAAAAAGAGCACTACGGTGTCTTTGGTTATCGCGAGTTCCTGCAGCGGAACAGGCGCAATGTTTTTCACCAGTGTTGAATTCGGAGCCTTGTCTCCATCGATTGCGAACCCACCGGGGAACAAAACAGGCGCTTCCTGAACAGCGTTTGGAACGTGCCCCAGCACCGAACCGCGCAAAACCTCAGAAAGATCAGCGCCGGCGCGGACTTCTTCCTGGGTCAGGAAAGGAGAAAGCAGTATCACGATTCGCTCAGGGAACTCCGCCAGTCTCGAGACAACCACATCCAGCGCGTGATCCCAGTTGCTCTCCCGCAACTGGTCTCCTTCACGCACCGCCGGGTGTTCCAGACGCGTCTCGTGACGGATCACGTGGTACAGGTAGCGTCCGTCGTCACAGATGAAGTACCCGTTCACCGCCTGGTTCTCCCGTGCCCGGGTGCGTTGAACTTCGTTGTCCTTTACGTCCAGAGACGTCGCGCAACCGCGGGAACAGCCAGGGCAAACAGAATCAACTGCGCTAAGGTTCCACACGCGGGCCTTGAACAGAAAATCCTCGGAGATGAGCGCCCCCACAGGGCAGATCTCCGGCAGATTGCCCGCAAGAACGTTGTCGATCGGTCTGCCGGGAAACACGGAGATCTCGTTTCCGTTTCCCATGTCGGTAACCGAGAGCTCGCCTGTTCCTACAAAATCCCTCAGGAAACGAACGCATCTGTCGCAAAGAATGCAGCGATTTGTGTAGAGCCGGATACCGGAACCCAGTTTCTTGGCATGGCGGAAGCGCTTGTGCTCAGCAAACCTGCTGGAGGCTGTTCCATAGGCAAACGCATAATCCTGAAGTTTGCATTCACCCGCCTCGTCGCATACGGGGCAATCCACAGGGTGGTTGATCAGCAGGAATTCCAGAATGTCGTTCTGAGCCTTTTTCACAGGTTGAGTATCAGTTCGAACGACCATTCCGTCTGCGGCAGGCGTGTTGCACGCGGTTGTGAGCCGAGTTGTCGCTTTGCCGCGCACCTCTTGCGTCACCTCCACGAAACACATCCGGCAACTCGCGACAACTTTCAAAGCCGGATGGTAACAGAAATGCGGGATCTCAATCCCGGCCAGCTTCGCAGCTTCTATGAGATTGGCACCTGGCGGGGCTGTCACTTCCCGACCGTCAATCACCATCGTCGGCATTCAGAACCTCTGATCTGCTGCTGGCAGACTACGACTTCCCATACACAATTTCTGTTGCGCCCGGAGCACCAGCCTTTTGCGGAGTTGGTCACGGAGCCCGCAGGTCCCCGGCCGGCAAGACACTCGCTGGAACGGGCAACGGCACAGGGGCTGGCGTGCTCTCCGCAACTGCCGCTTCGAATTCGCTTCGGAATCTTCGGATCAGCATGGTGAGGGGCCATCCAAAGGACACCCCGAACAGGCAGATCGTCTTGTTGAACTCGAACCGATCTATGTCTCCGACGTTCACCAGAACCTGCTCCAACACCTCCAGATCACCGGGGCGCGCACGACGGCGATGGATTCTTTCGATCATGTCGCACACCCATTTCGTTCCTTCACGGCAGGGCGTGCATTGTCCGCAGGATTCGTGGCGGTAGAATCGCATCATGTTCAGAGCAACATCAACCATGTCGCACGTATCGTCCAGCACAATCACCGCGGCCGACCCCAGGCCACTTTTCAATGATCCCCGCGGCGCGAAACTGGCCGGCGACATCACCGTGTCCAGATCGTCCGCGGTGAGCAATGGCATGGAGGTGCCGCCCGGAATCACTGCTTTGAGCCGGTGTCCGGAGCGAACTCCGCCGGCCATGTCGATCAGATCGCGCAGCGTTACCGTCAGTTCGGCCTCGTACAAACCGGGCCGATTGACATGCCCGCTGACCTGGTAGATAAGAGTTCCAGGGAAATTGGGGTCGCCAATGCCTTTGAACGCGTCGGCTCCGTGATTAATTATCCACGGTACGTATCCCAGGGTTCCGATGTTGTTGATAGTCGTGGGATGGCCGAACGCACCATAGGCGGCGGGGAATGGTGGTTTGTTTCTAGGGTAGCCTCGTTTTCCTTCCAGCGATTCCATCAGCGCGGTTTCCTCGCCGCAGATGTATGCTCCAGCGCCGGGATGCACGTGCACATTGATGGTGAAGCCGGTGCCCAGAATGTTCTTACCGCAGAGGTTCGCGGTTACCAGTTCTCGGATCGCGGTTTCAAGGACTTCCATTCCCTCCCACATTTCACCTCGGACATAGATGAATGCGGTCGACGCTCGTATCGCGTAGCAGGCGATCAGCACACCTTCAAGCAGGAGGTGTGGGTTCTTCTCAATGAGATAACGGTCTTTGCACGTGCCGGGCTCGCTCTCATCGGCGTTGACGCAAAGAAAGCTCTCTACGCGCGGTTCTTTTGGCATGAATGACCATTTCAGACCGGTTCCGAACCACGCTCCGCCGCGGCCCTGCAGCCCGGATCGTGTGATCTGCTCCACCACCTGGTCAGGCGTCATGGTAGTAAGTGCTTTGGCCAGCGCGGTGTACGCGCCATAACGGCGCGCAACGGCGAGGTTCCGAATACCAGGGATTTCGCACTGGTCGAGAATCATCCGGTTCTGGCGCGCTGCCATTCGGTTTGCTCCGACGGCCGGGAAACCCCCGCCTGATCATTGAACGAGCTTGATCACGTGTGCTTCCACACAGGAAGGTTAAAGATAATACGCGTGCGGGTGATGAAGACAAGTAGCCGCAATCAGTGAGTGGGTGGCTGCCGGGGCCCTGAAGGTTGGTTCGTGCAATTGACCACAAATACGTGACTTGGCGGGGCATTATTCGTATACTTTTTCTTATCCGACATCCGAATGGTGAGTAATCCGCCTCGCATTGCCCTCTAATCGCAACAATCTGATCTGGAAAAGATCGACATGTCTGACCATTTTGCGCGCATTCAGAGTCTTGGGAATCATGGCCACGACGACGTCTCCCTGCGGTCAATCGTCCTGGGTACCCTCGCATGTATCGTAGTAGTTGTCTGGGCGCCATTGTCCGAGTTTCTGGTTGGTGCATCTCGCCTCAATCTCTCGCAACTTCCCGTCGTCGCGATGGGCTTGTTCTTCGGGGTCGTGCTCCTCAACTCCGTGGTCGGTCGCATAGCCCCTGTGCTGAGGCTTCGTCCCGCGGAACTCATCACCGTGTTCTCAATGGCGTTTGTCGGATCGATTGTCGCCACGTCAAACCTGCTCAACTGGCCACTGGGAATCATGTCGGTGCCGTACTACGTGGCAACACCGGAGAACCGGTGGATGAGCGATCTCTGGCCGTATCTCAGGCAGTGGGCAGTTGTGCAGGGGCCACGGGACGAACTCCGCTGGGCATTTGTCGGTATGCCAGATGGCGCGAAGATCCCGTGGGGTATCTGGATCGTACCGATGTTCTGGTGGGGAACCTTTTTAGGCGCAGTTGCACTCGTCGCGATTTGCCTTGCTTCGCTGCTACGAAAGCAATGGGCGGATAACGAACGACTCGCGTTCCCGCTTGTTCAGGTACCTCTGGAACTCATCACAAGTCCATCCGGCAAATGGGGCATCTCGGAAACCCTGCGAAAGAGGTCCTTCTGGGTTGGAGCGGCAATTCCGTTATTTGTGATCCTCTTTAACTGTCTGAACTACTTCCTTCCGCAGTTCCCTCGTCTGCCTGTGATGGACGGCATCAGCATTCAGCTCGGGCCGAATTTCCCCGCGTTCGGCATCAAACTGAACATGTACGTTCTCGGCTTCGCGTATCTCGTCAACACCAACGTGCTTTTCAGCGTCTGGTTCTGGGACATCATACTCGTTCTGGAAAGCGGCTTTTTCCGTTCTGTCGGATACACTCTGGGGGACGCAGACGACCCGTATTCCTCGCGTGACGCGCTGACAAGCTGGCAAGGCTTCGGCGGCTTCATCGTTTTTGTGCTTGTCAGCCTGTGGATGGCCCGAAACCATTTGAAAATGGTGTGGTACGCAGTTATCGGCAAAATCAAAGCTGATGATGAGAACGAGCTGCTGAGTTATCGGTGGGCGGTGATCGGCCTGTTCGTGGCAGTTGTCTACATGACGGGTTTCATGATGTCGCTCGGAATGTCCTGGGAAATGGCGCTTGTGTTTCTTTTCGGGGCATTCGTGGCGTATCTGGGTACCACACGGGTGATCGCACAGACGGGCCTTGTGTACATGCAGAGCCCGCTCACGCCTACGATGTTCACGTTTGGCGCGTTCGGGACAGTGGGTGTCCCGGCCCAGGAAATCGTAGGAATGGTAGGCACGTATTCCCTCGTAGTGAATGGTCGTGCCCCGTTCATGCCTGCGATTTTCCACATCAGTTGGCTCGGAGCGAAAATCGGCGCCAGAGGCCGCCGCATGCTGACCGTTCTCATCGTCGCGCTCATCGTGGCGTACGCGTGTGGCTCGTTCTACTACCTGATTATCGCGTACAACGAAGGAGCAACGACCTTCCGGTCCACGCATTTTGCGTTTCATGGTGAGCAGGTGTACAACATGATCATCCAGAAAATGCAGGCGCGTGTGGCGGTTGACCCGGGGCGCTGGACGTTCCTCGGTGCCGGCGCACTCGTGATGTCGATTCTGACCTACCTGCAATACCGGTTTCCCGCGTGGCCGCTGCACCCGATTGGATTCCCTATTGCCGCGGCGAACAACGTTCACCGTACCGTATTCGCCATATTCCTCGCGTGGCTCATAAAAACCATCATCCTGAAGATCGGAGGCGTTGAGGCATACGAACGCGGGCGGCCTGTGTTTATCGGGATGGCGGCGGGATACGCCCTGGGAATATTGCTGAGTTTCTTCGTGGATTGGATGTGGTTTCCCGGGGCGGGCCACCAGATACACAACTGGTAAGGGCGGGAACCGACCGATTCAGTCTGGCAGAGGGGCAGTGCGGGGGTACCCGTACAGCCCCTCTCGTCGTATGATCTCGGACACCGGGCCGGGAACCCATTCGGGGTTGATGATCCCGCGGCTGGCGTGTTCGCGGATAGCGGTCGACGAAACCGGCAGGTCAGGACCCTGGAGCACGATCAGCCGTCTGGCCAACCACCCGGGGATATCATCCGGCAGGGGCACGCCGGGGCGCCCTCCTGCAATGACTGTCGCTTCTTCGACGATTCTCTCCGGTTCCATCCAGAGAGGAATCTCCGCAATGTTGTCGCGCCCGATGATCCAGAACAGCTCAGCTTCGTTCCCCAGCATTCTCCGGATACGTTGGACAGTCTGATACGTGTACGAGGGCCCAGGACGTTTCAACTCCACATCCGAAACCACCAGTCGCGGGCTGTACGGGTTGACGGCAGCACACGTCATCTCCCACCGCAAGGCAGCGGGAGTGCTTGTTTTCTGCATCTTGTGAGGCGGCACGGCGGACGGGATGAACCAGATCTGATCGAGGCCCACGTGTTCCTGCGCGTACAACGCAAGAGCGAGATGGCCGTTGTGGGGAGGATCAAAGGTTCCGCCGAGGAGACCGACGCGGCGGTTACGGGACGGTGTATCAACGTCGTTCGGTTCGCTCATATGGCAGACGCTACCGGTTTTCTTGGGGGCTTTCGATGCGTGCGGTTGTCTCGCGAACCTTTTTCTGAACTTTTCCGGGGAGCGCATCGAGGTTGATGGCACGCAACAGGGTGAGCGCCTCCTGCGTCTGCCCGCGTTGCGCGAGGATGGTAGCTTTCAAAAACCTCGCTCGTTCCAGCCATTCTCCGGTGTCCGGGTACTCCGCGATGACGTGGTCGAGGTAAATCAGCGCGCCCTCATTGTACCCCTGCCGGGCGTAAAACTGCGCGGTGTTGAAATCCTTCTGCGCAAGTTTCTTCCTGTTTTCCAGGATGTAGCGGCGCGCTTCACCTGCCCAGCGCCCTGAAGGATTGTCCTCGAGGTACTGCTGGAAACGGTAAATGGCATCCTGTGTCGCGGTCTGATCCAGTGCCGCCGGAAGCGCCTGCCGATGCGAGCAAAGGGCCATCTTGAACTGCGCGTCCTCCGTTCGGTCCGATTGCCGGAAATCCTCAACCACCCGGCGAAACTCAAACTGCGCTTCGATGAACTTGTCCTGCCTGAAATACGTCTCACCCAGCATGTACTGCGCGTCATCCACCAGGTCACACCCGGGGAAGTTCATGGTGATTTTCTCGAAGTTCTCCTGAGCCTTGAGCCATTTCTTCTTTTCCAGAGCATTGATGCCGCGCTGGTAATACTCCTCGCAGGTCAGCAGATGAGTCCTCTTCGGCCCGCACGCGGATATGACGGAAAGCACCGTGATGCAAACCAGAAGACGTATCGGGGTGCGCCTCAATAACATGGTCTTCATTTCGCGAAGGGAGATTGGGAAAGTGCCATCGACGCGACGCCACCGGCACGGTGGCGGGCCTCCTTCTTGCAGAGGAATCCCGGCGCCGTGCGAATCCCGGTCCCGCATCCTCTAACGACGTGTGCTGCGTTCAAACCAGCGCTCCCAGCCGACCACCGAGATGGTGTGTCGCCATAGCTTTTCCCGGACCAGATTGGTGGAAATCGTTCCCCGCGTGCCGTATTCGACGGAGTAGTCCAATCGTCCCCGGTTTCGGCCCAGTGGTATCCCTGCGCCCAGAGTCAGGTACTTCCCGTCTGGATACGTGGCACCTCCATGGGAACTGAGAGCCGGCACATAATGCTGTTCCCACCGAACTCCTGCCCGGTAAGGGAGTTGCCACAGCAGAAACGACCGGTAATCGTCGCTCACGCGGAATTCGACGCCGCCGGCCACACACCATGTGTTTCGGAATGCAGGGTCAACGTCCGACCAGCGCCGGAACTCACCGTCCAATGACACAAGCAGACGCTCCCCGGGCCTCCACGCCACGCCGGCGCCAAATCCCACCGGTAACTTCGCCGTGGAGGAGGTCGTATCGTCAAGGTCAGACGCGACCGCCATCACCACGTCCGTATGCGACTTGTAATACTGGTTGGGAATGCGCGTGCCGTACGATGTGATGTCTGTTTCGCTCAGATTCGAGGGGAAATCCAGCCTTCCGCCGATCGCCCACTCTTCAGATACCCGATATGCGCTTCCGAGACTGAACGCCGCTCCGGAGATACGCCGCATCGCAAGTGCGGAAGTCGCCAGTGGTGCCGCAGAATCGACCACCGTCCGGCGCCACTCTGTAGTCATGTTGCCGCGTACCACCTGCGCTTTCAGCCCAAGCGAAATCGGCCCGAAACTGCGGGCGACCTGGGCACCAAATGACCACGCACCTCCGCTTGCTTCAAGCGAATCAAGGTAACTCACACCGTTTTCTGTGTTCCGGTTCGCCCAGATCATCCGGACATCCCCGACGGGTTCCAGCCCGAACGACGAGACTATGCCCCGGCCGATAGGCACCACGGCCCGGAAAAAACGTGGGTACTGGTCGTAAAATGTGCCAGCGTAGCCGAGGTAATCCTTCACCGACCGCTTCTGACTGAGAAAGCTCGCGGAAAGCGCGGTGCGTTCACAACCGGCGATCCCTGCAGGATTCGCGCTGGTAGCACCGTCCTCTCCCGAATTCGCGAGAGACACACCACCCATCCCCATGGTCCGCGCGTCGCCCTTCCACTCTGCATAACCGAGGCCACGGGGGTGGTAGGAGAAGATCGAACTGGCGTGACACGCGGCAGCGAACACCAGCAGGTGCGGCACAAGGAGACGGTATCTCATCGGGGGGCCTCCCCGGATGCCGGTTTCCCGATCAACTGCGGTGGCATGGTCGTCGTTACGATCAACCGCATCGAACGGATTTCCAGAGCGTCCACGAGCTGGGCCTCTCCCGAAAGCGAGATGAGAAGGCCGTTGTTGGACGATGGGTTGACCCACCACTGGTTGATCAGGTCAGCAATTTCAAATACCCGCACGTCCGGCGCCGCTCTCGTTTCCGCCGTATTGAACCCGACACCGTAAAGGCGTCCCGTCCGGAAGTTCAGCAGACCGGCGCGGGCGCTGTCCGGGTCGAAAGGGTCGGTAAGCGGATAGATGAGGATCGCGGCGCTGTCCCGTTTGAATGAGCCTCCGCCGTCCGGCCCGAGTATCAGTTGCAGTTGAGCTGAGTTCGCTGTTGCGCGAGCGCGCACGACTCCGGCGCTGTCGCTCACCCCCGGGATCGGGAATCTGTCGAAGCGGACGTACCCGCGCCACGCATCACCCGCGGATATCCGGAGCGATCCTGCAGACGGCGCTGGCGCCGGCACGAGCCGCTGAAGTCGATAACAGTCATGGATAGGCCGCAGGGTGAGGCCTATGAGAGTGTCATGAGCCGCGATTTCCGGCCGCTTCGAAGTCACATTCGCTTTTATCCAGAGGGTGAGTTGCGGGCTGTACGTTGTCGCGCCTTCCTGACTGAGGAACCTTACCATGCTGCTGCCGGAGGTCGTTTCCACGGCCAGGGATACCGAATCAGCAATAAGCTGCGTCAGAGAAGCGGGGGCGAAAGGCAGGTACACTACCGACCCGGAGGCCGTCGTGTCTACCCGGACAGGCGAAAAAGGCGGCGCATTCATTGCGGGGAGCGCCGTCATCACCGAATCCTCTTCCTTCCACGACGAAACCACCAGCCGTGTCTGTACCGCGCAGAACGACGAGTCAGCGACGTGGCCATAATACGTGAGCCGCAGTTGACTTGACGAATCGGTTACGACGCTGACCGGCGTGAAGGTAAGTGTGTCCAGCGCGGCCTGATCGTTCAACGTGTAATAACGTTCTTCCGTCCATGACACGATTGGCGAGAACTTCAGCAGAACGGTTGCCCGCAGTCCGTTCGCCTCTCCAGCGAGCAGTGCCTCGCTGCTCGAAAAGGATATGTGTACCGGAAAGCACGCAACGGTCGCCGGGGAGACGCCTGAAAGCGGAATGTCGATTGTATCGCGTCTCGAAAACTCGCCCGTGACGTCCGTCAATAACCCGCCACCGACTGCGGATTTTGTGCTGGAACAGGCTTCGAACAACAGCGAGGCAACAGCGGCAAGCAGAATTGTCAGTACCGGAAAGGACTGCGAACGCAGAAACTTCATGCGCGGATAATCCGTTGCTAGGGAGTAGTCTCGCCGATCGAGAAGGTGAACCTTGGATACGCAGGCTCGCTCGTTGAAGGGCGGTTAGAAAAATAGGGAAACAGCACGTGCGTTCCAATGTGCACGGAGATCACGGGGGTGCTGGTAGGGCCGGACACCCCCGTGAACATCTGAGCTTCTATGCAAGCTTGACGGGTTTTCCCGTCTCCATGGACTTGTTGGCCGCCAGCGTGACGCGCAGCGTTTTCATCGCGTCAGCGTAGTCGGAAAGAATAGGCGGCCCGTTTTTCTTCGCCACCGCGCATAGGAACGCTTCCTGCTCGTGAGCGGTGGGATTTCGCGCGTCTTTGTAGATATGCTCTTCGCCGGGTATACTGACCTGGCACCTGCCTTCTCCCACCACGACGACGAGATTGCGGGCATACGCCCGTACCTGTGTTCCCACGCCTTGTGAAACGATGCACGACGACGTAATGTTCCCCACCGCGCCGGACCGGTAGCGCAACTGAACGACACTCGCATCGTGAACGTCATACAGCGGGAGCTCATCCTGACTGGTCAACCCGGAAATACCAGACGCGAACACCACGTCAATTTCGCCCGCGACATACCGACACATGTCGAAGATGTGGGTAGTTTGCTCCACAACCTGCCCCCCGGACTTCTTCATCTGTCGCCACCACATTACACCGGGGGTGCCGCCCACCCAGTACCCGCTCACCACCGCCAGTTTCTTGCCGTCGAGCGTCTTCTTCATCATCGCGGCGCCGTCTGAGTAGCGCCAGTTATAGCCCACCGCGGTGATGATACCCTTTTTCGCGAACAGCTCTGCGTTCTCTGCGACTCGCTTCAACGAGAGTCCGATTGGCTTCTCCGTGAAGAAAGCGAGTCCTGCTTCTGCGACCAGTTTCTCGTGATCCGTGTGCGCGAACGGTGGCACGCACATGAACACGGCATCGATTCCGCCCTTCGAAATCATTGTGCGGTAACTGGAGTACGCTTTGCCGCCGTACTGCTTCGCTGCCGCGCGGGCTCGTTCGACATCCGGATCACTGAACGCTACCATCTCTGCATCGGGGTTGCCCGCCATCGTCCGCATGTGGTGGTTCGCAATCCCGCCGCAGCCGATAAAACCGATTCGTACTGCCATGACAACTCCTTCCGGCGACAATCCGCCGCAGAGTTACATCTGAGCCTTGAGGAATTTTGCTGTCTTCGTGATGGCTTTCATCTTGTCAGCGTCAGGGCACCCGCATTCGAGTGCCATAAAGCCGGTATAACCGATGCTCTTCAACGCTGCGAATCCTTTTTTGAAATCACTGTGTCCGTATCCCGGAAGAATTCGCGGGTGGTCGGAAAGATGAACGTGGCAAAGCCATTTCCCGGCCGCTTTGATGGAAGCCGCGACGTCCGGCTCTTCCAGACCCATGTGGAAAAAGTCTGCCATCATCTTCAACCCGTTGGGCTTGCTCACGCGTTCGCAGATGTCAACCCCATCGGCCAGTTTTTTGATGAGATGCGTTTCATACCCGTTCAAGGGTTCCAGAATGACGAGCGTCTTTGCCGCCGCGGCGTGATCCGCCCACCCGGAAAGCAGCTCGACCAGGAGATCCTTTTCAAGTTCCACCGCGGTTTTCCAGGGGCTGAGGTCACCGATGCGCGGGCCGCCGAAAATCGGGACAAAAATCAGCCCGACGGCGCCAATTTCGCCGGTCGCGTCGAGAAGTCTTTTGATGTCATCGCTTGCCTTCTGCCTCCCCGCAGGATCGGAATCAAGTGGGCACCCTCCGTAACCGGCACATACGCTCGATATCTTCACCGGAGATGACTTGCAGGCTGCCCGAATTTCTTTGACGCGGTCAGGAAGGCCTCCGCCCCAGACCTCCATCGCTTCGTACCCGGCCTTCTGAAGATTCGCGAGCTTCTCCGCGATACTTTTTCCGGGAACGAGCCCCTCTTGGCATGCGAGTTTCATGGCGTGCTCTCCTTCAAGCGAGATACGACTCAGAACGGGTTACGGTGCGTCCCAGTTTGCACGATAACCGTGCCATTAACGTGGTGCGGGTGGCTTCGAATACATCCGCGGTGGTTATTTCTGCGGGCCTGCCGTCAGTAATGCTCCTCAGGAAATCATGCACAAGGGGCCTTTCGGGTCCAATTCCGTCGAAACGCGTGGCGGGCTGGGTGTCAGATATGAACAGCACCTGCGGCTCCTTTCCGGCCTCTCCGCCCCACAGATCGCCGGAAGTCCTCACTTCTATCATGCCGGTGGTGCCGGTGACCAGAAATCGGGTATCCCCGTGTACCGGCGAGGTTGCCGGGGTGAACCAGTCGGTCCTCACAAACCCGGTTGCACCCGTGGAAAGGCGTCCAAGCATGACACCAATGTCACTGAAATCGGTGTCAGCAGGATTCCCCATGTTATACTGATAGGCGGTGACTTCGAGAAAATTCCCGCCAGTAAGCCACCGGATGATGTCCGCATCGTGTACAGCGAGATCGACAAGTATTCCGCCGTACAGGTCGTCCACAAACATCCAGTCCGGCCGGGTTGCTCGTCCCAGACGATGTGGCCGCCAGCACATCACGTTGGCGACATGGCCGACGAACCCGTCGGAAACAAGCTGCTTCATGCGACGGTTGGCCGGGCCGAACCGCTCCGTCAACATGAGCCCGATCTTAAGGCGCTTTTCGGTTGCGGTGCGTTCGATTGCGTTCAGTTCATGGAGTGAAGTGCAAAGGGGTTTGTCGGCTATGACGTGTTTTCCGGCGTTCAAGGCGTTAAGAATCAGGGGCGCCTTCTTCCGGTTGATCTCTGCCGTCCCTATAAGCGTAACATCGGGGTTACCGAGAAGCTCGGTTTCCGATGCCGCGGCGCGTACCGGAAATCGGCTCGTTACCGCGCGCAGTGAATCCTGATCGGAGTCAAAAACGCCGGCACACTCGGTGTTCGGAGCGCTGAGAAGTTCTTTGATCAAACTGAAAACATGACCATGGCGACAACCGACAATGCCGAAGACAAGTGGCACGGAACATCTCCTTTAGGCGACAAGCAAAATCAAGAACGTACGGCAAATGTAGCCCTCATCCCCGAAAGAACCAACTGGACGCAACTTGGCGTGACCGGGAATAGAAATCCGACTTTGCCGGTATACCAGTAAAGAAAGAGGTTTCTGGTACCGCACGCATATCCCGCAGCAGGAAACAGGAGGTTCACGCATGAAGCCGCGCATTTCTCACAGCATTCCGCATTTATCGGCCGCGTTGGCGCTTGTCTTCTTCGGCTGCAGCCCCGTGGAGAAGACACCCCCGGCGCAAAACCCGGCTGAACTTCCGTCGCCGGCGGGTGTGGAAACCCCCGCGGACTCGGAGTACGGGGGACGGGCAACGAAGGCTCTTGCGGAGGGGGAGGGCATCCGTGGAACTGCGCGCGCCAGCGGCACCGCGGACATTCATGCTACGGAGAGCCGGGTGAGGGGTCTCTCCTTCGATGGCGCACAGGCAGCACAGGTAAAAGCAGGAACGCACGATGATAACGAGGAATACCCCTCGTGGGTGATGTTCTCGTCACGCAAATCGCTCCTTCCGATGGTCCTTCCCGCGGCATACCACGGAAGAACCGTGCTACGGGTAATCGACTCCGCGGGCGCTCCCGTGATGGCGCAATCTTACACGGTAAAGGACGCCGGCAATGCCCCACTGTGGCGCGGTGTGACGTATGCGAACGGTGAGACGGTCCTTTTCCCAAGCGTCTTCTGGTCAGACCGCGCGACACCGGCTTCAGTCGTATGCCACCTGTCCAACGGGCAAGAAATCCAGGTGCCCTGGAGGCCTTCCCTCGATGGCTTTGTGACGGTGCAACTGGACGCGCCGCGCCGGACCCCGCGAAAGATTCCGGTGGACGTTGCGTTCGTGCTGGACGCAACGGGCAGCATGGGAGATGAAATCCAGCAGCTTCGTGACGTGTTGTTCTCAATTCACAGCCGTCTGCAGAACGCAGCCCGAGCCGCAGACATCCGCTTTGGCCTTGTGGTGTACAGGGATCGAGGGGACGCCGAACCGTTGCGCATCGTGCCGTTTACCGCCAATGTGGATTCGTTTCAGCTCGCTCTGGAATCGGTCAGCGCGAGCGGCGGGGGTGATACCCCGGAGGACGTCCACGCAGGATTGCGGGCAACGTTGAAGGACCTTGCCTGGCGCGAAGGAAGCATCCGCAACGCGTTCCTCATAGCGGACGCACCTCCGCACACGGATTACGGGCAGGAATACGATTACCTCTGGGCGAGCCGCACCGCCAACAGCATGGGCATCCGCATCAACACGGTCGGCGCGAGCGGCCTGGACCAGAGCGGTGAGCACGCGTTCAGGCAGATTTCCGTGGCAACGTACGGTCAGTTCATCTTTCTGACCTACGGCGAGACAGGGGAAAGCTCCGGGATGGGCAGTGCTGCGGACCCCGGCCGGGTCAGCCATCACACGGGCGCGAACTGGTCAGCAAGACGATTGGACGACATCGTCGTTGACCTCGTGAGGCGCGACATCGCGTACCAGACCGAAGTACCGACACTTGTGACCGACAACCCTCCGCCCGTTGACCAGCATGACCACCTTGCGGTGCGGATGGAGAATCTCTGGCAACAGGTTCAGAGGCAGCTTGCGGCATTCAGTGGTGATACGCTTACGGCGGTGCTCCTGCCGTTCGAAAGCACCCTTGATGATTCCTCCCACCTCGAGGCGTATCTCCGCGACGTTTCCACAGAAACCCTGTTGCGGCTGGGCTCCGTTCGCATGGTGGAACGCGACCGCCTCGCACAGATCATCGCGGAACAGAGCCTGAGCGTTAGCGCAGCGATCGAACCCTCCCGCGCAATCGA
>JAKPPK010000235.1 GCA_029547385.1 Candidatus Latescibacterota bacterium | reverse complement strand
TTGAACGAGATCAATTGCCCGTGATTTTCCCAAGCATCACGTAATCCGTTGTGTTGCTTGTGGCAGGATCAACGTTTTCTCCGCCAACCGTGAAAATCGTATTTCCCACGACGCACGCGTGAATATCGTTGAGTCCGTGGGGAGAGCGCTCTTGCATGAGCGTGAACGTATCCGTGACGGTGTCGTACACCCAGACAAGATCGCTGTATTCCCCGGTCAGCGCCTTCCGTTTGTCGAGCAGCTTTACTCCGCTCATCGCCAGCATCTGGCCGCAGGTTTCCTGCCGGAACACTCCCCCGATCAGAACCACGTACCGGTCTCCCCATGAGACCGCACAATGGCCGGAGAGGGCACCGGGAAGCGAAGAATGCTGCTGCCAGGTGCCGGTGTTCAGGTCGAAGGAAAACGTGTCATCGAAATACGTGAACGCGCGCTTTCCTCCTTCCACCTTACACGTGTACCCACCGAATACGTACACCCTGGGACCTACTGCGGCTGCGCCGCATCCCGCACGTGGAGAAAACGGCACGTCCAAGACGCGCCACCCCGTTCCAAGGTCACTCAGGTCCAGTAGTTCGGCCTTTGTGACGCTTTCAGCAGTGAACGCCCCTCCATGGACCTTCTCCCATTCCCCGCCACCGACAACGAGTATTCTGGTGCCAACAGCGGCCACCCCCACAACGCCCCTTGCCTGAGCCATGGCGGGGAGCTGGGTCCATTGCCACCTCTCTTCCCCTCGTCTCAGAGCCCACGCGTCGTTGAGGACCGTGAGCCCGCCCTTTCCCGCTTTTCTTCCCCCCACTATGACGAGAGCATCATCCGCGGAACACCCTGCCGTGTAACAACGTGGCGCGGGAATTGGCTCCGTCGGGAACCAGTCTTCCCGGTTCGCATCGTAGTACCAGGCAAGTTCCGTTTCCCTCCACGGGTACGTCATTCCGCACGCGTACACCGGAAAAGACTTTACAGCTCCCATCGCACCGCCCTTCACGAGACTCGGGAACCAGCGGCCCTCCGACCAGGAAATCTGGATCATCCTGCGCCCCCATGGCCCTGAATTTTGCGATACTCAACCAGCAACGAGCCGGGTGTTTCCGGTATCTGAACACGAATCTGAGCGAGGTCATCGCCCCGCATCTCTCTGGCAACTCCGCGTTCGAACCCTGGTGACATGGCTACCTCGTAACTTGCGGAGGAGTCTATTGCGCGAAGGCGGGTTTCCATGAGAGGGAACGGGCTTTCGTGGCGGCGCAGGAACATTGCGATTCCCGCGGATTCGTCCGCCAAGTGGAACTGGCACGCACACCAGTCGTGAGTGGCAAACGAAACCGGTACGAGCGGGTAATAATCGCCAAGAAGGAACCGCCTGATTCGTTTCAGTTCCTCGATGGCTTTCTTCGCCTCGCCTGCCGGGAAATCGGGGACGGTGATGTTGTTGTACAGCGTCACTCCCGTGGACATGGCGCTTCGGAAGTCGTACGGGGAATATGTCCACACGGCCGCGGAATGAATCGGAACCCACTGCGAGAGCCCGGCAGTTTGAATCTGACACGCGATTTGCAGCATTCTGCCGTACCCTGGGCCGCCCACGTCAGAGAAATCGCTTCTCCAGAGGGGAAACGAGCACATCGTTGTTTCGAGATCTATACGCCTGCCGCCACTGGCGCAGTTGTCTATTGCCAGGCCGGGGTGGCGTCGGCGAAGCTCGTCCCACAACCAGTACAGGCCTTCGATGTGGCGGATTTCCGAAATGCCGATTCGGTCGGGTGGGTCGGCCGCGCGCCAGTACGGCAGGGGCTGGAAGTTGAAGTCCTGCCGGTAAATCGTTACACCTGAATCAGCGATGATTGATGAGATCCGGTCACAGATGAATTCCCTCGCGGGCGCGTAGCCGAGGTTGAGGAGGCAGAAGTTCGGGTTCGGTCCCCCACGGAGCACGAACTCCGGATGATCGCGTTCGATTTCGGTTCCCACGCATACACGTTCCGGTTCGAACCAGAGGACGAACCCCATGTCGGATCTGGCCGCCGCTTCACCCACCGGTCTGAGACCATCGGGGAAGACGTCCTTCCTGATTGTCCACTGGCCTGTTTCGCCTCCCCAGTTGCCGGTTCCGAACCAGCACGCGTCGATCCAGTATGCTTCGCACCCGAGCTCTTTTGCTCGTTCAAGGGCGCCAAGCTCGCCTTCGAGAGTCACCTTGCCGGTGCGGTGGTAGGTGGACATCGTCATGTGGGAAACAGGCGGAAGGACAGGTTCGCCGCTGGCCTGTTTGCGGGGGGTATAATGTGCCAGGATCGCCTTTCTGAGGAGGTTGTTTCCGACGTAACGATCCTCGCCCTCCCAAGGGATCAACAGGATTCTGGGTGTTCTGATGCTTTCACCCGGTTCCAACGAGATGTGTGTCCGTTCCATACCGGCTGCGACGTGAATGCCCGCGCCTCCGCGCCGAAACCGCGCCATCCACTGGCCCGTCCAGCCGATGGCGATTACAATCCCACCTTCTCCGAGTTGGAGATTCATGAAGGGCAGGACCGAATCGGATGACCTCCCGCCCACTGGAGCGAGCGTGAAGTCACGTCCTTCCCATAGCTCGTCGACAAGGGGGAGGAAATCGTCCCAGCGTGCGTCGCTCCCCTTCGCGTGGTGGAGAACGATCTTTCGACCCGCGTCGGCGGGGAGTTTTGTGTCCACGGGAAGGATGTCGGAGATAACAGGGGATTTGACCGTACTTCCGTTCTCCAGCCTGAGCATTACCTCGACAGCAGGGTTATCATCAAATCGTCGTAGATGCTGGATCGCGCGGATTCCCGATGGCTCGCCAGCCCACGTGGACACGATCTCCAACCCGTCGTCGCGTCGCACCGTGTCAGTTTCGAGGCGCCAGGAAGGCAGGAGATCCCGGGATCGGGTACCTCCGAACGTAAAGGAGAAGTACGGGCTGATGTCATCCGGCAATGTGGTCACTATGATCCCCCTGACTGTGGCGCCATTGATGGCATGGGAACGCTTCGCGGGCAAGCCCGGCAGGCTGAAGGGCGCGGTCTTTCCCCGATGAGATACCAGTATAACACGCCCGACTCTGCAGGGGCGAGGGGTGTCAAGGGAGCCGTTTCAGTGGCCGCAATCCGGAAGTTGGCCGTCTGAGCTCACGTCGGTATCTTTCCAAAGTGTGGCATTTTGAGCGAGATGCGCACGTCTGCAGGGCAGGCCGTGGTCGCTCATTTCCGGTGTGCAGGTTGAGGGATGGCTGGCGAGAGGGTAATAGTAGCGATGAGCGGGGGTGTGGACAGCTCCCTTGCGGCCGTTCTGCTCCACGAACAAGGTTATCGCGTGGCAGGCCTCACCCTGAAGCTGTGGGATCGAAACCACGCGGCTGGCCTGCATGGCGCGGGCGAAGCCGCCAGTCATGAATCTGAGCCTGCGGCCGATGCCCGGGCGGTGTGCGAACGCCTTGGCGTGCGCCATCACGTGCTTGATTTCACGGAAGTTTTCGAACAGGTGGTAATTGATGACTTTGTCCGGGAATACGGGAGCGGCGCGACACCGAATCCGTGCGTGTGGTGCAATGCACTGGTGAAATGGGAGGCGTTGCTGCGCATGGCGGAACATTTGGACGCCGAATTCGTCGCAACGGGCCATTACGCAAGGGTAATTCATCGTGAGGATGGGATTGCGGAGCTCAGGAAGGGAGCAGACACCAGCAAGGATCAGTCGTACGCGCTGTGGAGACTCAGGCAGGAACACCTGCGGCGAACACTGCTGCCGCTTGGGGGGATGAGGAAAACAGAAACGCGGAGAATGGCTGCTGAACGTGGGCTTTGCACCGCGAACAAACCCGAAAGTCAGGAAATCTGTTTCATCCCTGACAATGACTACGTGCGCTTCCTCAGGGAAATGGACGAGCGTTCCGGACAGAAGTCACCCGGCTTCGTGCCAGGTGAGTTGCGCACGTTCAGAAGCGACGAACTGGCAGGGACCCACGGCGGAACAGCACATTTCACCATAGGCCAGCGAAAAGGACTGCGAGTAGCCTTTGGCCGGCCCCGTTACGTTGTCCGGATAGACCCACCGACTCACACCGTCTGGATCGGAGATGCGAGCGATCTCGAAACCGCTACGGTATGGGCAGAGCACGTCAACTGGTGTCTCGGGCCTGCACCCGACGCGGGAACCACAAGCACGGCGAAGATCCGGTACCTGCATGCCGGAGCAAGCGGTCAAGTCTTTCCCGCTCTGGACGGGTCTATGGCGTTCGTCTTCGAAGAACCGCAAAGAGCAGTGACGCCCGGGCAGTCGCTTGTGGTATATGATCATGACCTTGTTCTTGGCGGCGGCGTGATCAGACCTGTTCCCGGCGAGAAGGCTTCCTGAAGGAATCATGAACGTACGTTCGAGGCAGGTGTTACTCAGTCTCCTGAGCGGAGTACTTCTTGCGGCTGCGTTTCCGCCACTCCCTTCAGGCCCCCTGGCCTGGGTAGCTCTGGTTCCATTGCTCTTCGCGTTGGATGGCGCGGACACCAGGCGGGCGGCGGGGTTGGGGTACGTCTTCGGCGTCGCGTTTCACGTGTGTTCGCTC
>JAKPPK010000116.1 GCA_029547385.1 Candidatus Latescibacterota bacterium | reverse complement strand
GGAGTGATGATGTGTTCCCCTTCGAGTATTTTCCTTCCGCTCAGCTCTTCCACTTCCTGGATCGCGTTCAGAACGCCTCTCGTAACGTCTTCAAACGGGGCCTCGACGGTAGTCGGAGCCTCCCCGCGGAATGTCTGCCGGTAGGTGCCGTCCACCTTCTCGATAAGGATTGCTTTCGTCGTAGTGCTGCCGCAGTCTGTTGCGATAACAACGTTCAGGTCCCGTTCCTGCTGCATAAATTCCTTTGCGCCTTTCAACCTTTTGATTCGACGTGAGTTTTGTCATCACGGCAACCGACGCTCGAGGCCAGCGGAGACGGTTGCCTTTTCTGCGCGGTCGCTGCCCCGTTCTCGCTGCCGTTAGTAATTGCCTCCACGAGCGCGTCAATGCCCTCCCGGTGTTCCAGTATGCGCACAAAACGTTCGTACTCCGTCGGGTTCAAGAGCGCCGTGGCAAAGGGTTTCATGAACACCAGGAACTGGCTTGCGACGAAGTTGATCGGCCGGGACATCTCCAGAACCATGAGTGCGGGGGAACCGAGTCTCCGTCTCACGAGCATGGAGGCTACTTTCGCAAGGACTTCTCTATCCGCGGGAGCCAACTCAAGCGGGGGAGGCATTGCCAGGGCATATCTGACGCTCTCGCGGAGGCGTTTCCAGGGGGATGTGTGCTCTGGCAAAGGCGTATACCTGCTCTCGGTTTCCGGAGGTGCGAACATACAGCCCGCGCCATGCATCCAGATGTCTTGGCCGCGTAAAAGTACCCAGGAAAACACCGTCCCTGCGCAACGCGACACGTTTGAAACGTGCCCAGGGGTGGAATCGAGTCACCCCGAGATGTCGGGCATGCACGCCGCGCGGATTGATTTCGTAAAAGGTAGGTAAAAAATACCGAGAAAGGCTCAGAAAAAGAAACCCGAAGGCTCCGAGGCCGATACCCGGGCTTGTGAACCCGAAACCGGCGACCGCTGATGCCGCGACCATGGCGCTTACGAGTGACCATCGCCGGAACGGGGCATCCTCGCGCCACGGATGAGAGAAAAACGTGATTGCGTCTTCTGGAGGTGACGCAGGAGGATGGGCGTTGACAGGCATCACGGCCGGCTGTCAGCGACTGGTCTGGTAGCCCGCGTCATGCAGGCTCTGGAAGAACGTTTCCATGAGGTGAGGACTTTTTTCGCCCGGACTGGATTCGACGCCGCTGCTCACGTCCACCGCGTAAGGGCGGACGGTTTCTACCGCCTCGACAACGTTTGCCGGAGTGAGTCCGCCCGCCAGCATCACACGTGTCTTCCTGGCGACTGGGATCGCGAGAGACCAGTCAAAAGTTTCGCCCGTCCCTCCATTTTTGCCCGGAACGTACGTGTCGAGAACGAACATGTTGACGTGGTACGGTTCCAGGTTCTCAAAGGAAAACGGCGGCCGAACGTGAAACGCTTTGAACACCCCGAATCTGCCCATGCTGTCACAGTACTCCGGGGACTCCAGACCGCTGAATTGCGCTACTTTGACACCCGTCGCCGATATTATGTCGAGCACCCTGTCTCTCGGTTGATTGGCAAAAACCCCTACCGGAACAACACCCTGGGGTAATACTGGCACGATTTCTGCGGCTTCTGCCGGGTCGATGTAGCGCGGACTTTTCCTGACAAACACAAACCCCACATAGGTGGCGCCGAGATCAGCGGCGAGCAATGCATCGTGACGGGTGCGGATCCCGCAGATTTTCACTGAGACGTGCCTGCCTGTCCCGTTGTCCAGGGCGACATTCTCCTTCTGCATACTCTGCTGCTCACTTTCCCGATCGTGTGCCTTTGGAAATGAAACGCGCTATCGTATTCTCTCGCAAATAGATAAATGCGCAGACTTGGGCTGCGGTACCCGAGAGGGTAGAGATGCTCTCCAAGAACGACTTCGTCACACGGTTTCGCGGTAGACGTCCTCGTGGGGCCGCGGGATAACCACTGCGTTCACCAGCATGCCTGCTTCGGCGATGCGAGCCTTGCCCGCTTCCACCGCCGCCTGCACGGAGGCGACATCACCCGTCATAGTGACAAAGGCTTTCCCTCCCAGCGCCATGGCCAACCTGATTTCCACAAGGGTAACTCTCGCAGCCTTTGCGGCAGCGTCGGCCCCCTCGATCAGCGAAGCGACGCTGAACGCCTCGAGAACTCCAAGCGATTCGCCAATCGTCGGGATCGTCGAGCGGCCCAGCGCCGCAAACACGTCTTCGTGCACGCCGGGAATAATGAACCTGTCCACCAGACAGCCATCGGCAGACGCCGCCCCCGCTTCTACCGCGCTTTGCACTGCCCCCACTTCGCCCCCGACAAGAACCATGTATTTACCCGAACAAATGCTGCGGGAAAGCAAGAGGCGCACATTTGCGGCCTTCAGCATCGCGTCCGCCGTTTGAAAGCCGGACGCGATACTGGAGAGCTCTATCAACCCGATCGCTTTCTCACTCATTTTGTCCTCTGAATGGCAATACCTGCCTCGTTGACGGTCACTATTCCCTCAATGGAAGCGTGTAAGTGTGCGCCGAGAGTGCCGTCGGGTACGCGCCCGATCACCTGGCCCTTTTTCACCTGGTCGCCGGACTTCACCACAGCCGATGCTGGTGCACCGGCCGCCTGTTTCAGTGGAAGGACTACCCGGGCGGGATTTACGCTCAGATCCTCCCAGTGAGCCGGGTGATCGAACTTCTCCACATCCAGTTTTCTCATGAGCGCGCGGATCGGAACACGCCGCCCTTCCCGAAGGGGGTGAGTATGCACCTGAGACTGTGTGGTCCATTTGAAACCGGCTTTCCGCAGTTCGTCCTTGGACGTATCACACGCCTCTTTCGGGAAAAGCTCTTCGGGACAGGAATACAGCGTGCAAAGTCCGCAACTGCAACACAGGGCGGCCCACTCGTCGAGAAGTCTTCTGTCAGTTGCGGTAAACCCGAGACTGCGCATCACGCGGTGAGGCTCCACGGGGTAGCCCAGCAGGTACCGCGGGCACAATTCCGTGCAGAAGCGGCACTGATCGCAGGCTGACTTCCCGATTTTCGCCTGATGGTTCCAAGGTTTGAGTTTGCGCCGGACGACGTGATGGGTGCGCGGGAGGACGATGGCGCCGGTCGTTGTTTTCAGCACAGGAGTGTCGAGATTGTCCGATGTTGTTCCCATCATGAGCCCACCCAGGCACAGGACAGGATCATCCGTGGTCAGCCCCCCCGCCGCGTCTATCACCTCACGGAACGGCGTTCCCACAGGCACCGTTAGAGTTACGGGAGAGCGCACCGCGCCCCCGATGGTGACGGTTTTTTCCGTGACCGGCAGGTTCTCTGCTGCTCTCGAGATGTTCGCGAATGTTTCCACGTTGCACACCACCGCACCCACGTTAAGCGGGATGCCGGCAGGCGGAATGAGGCGTCCCGTTGTTTCGTACACGAGATCGTACTCATCGCCCGCGGGATAATAATCGCCGAGAAGGTGGACTGAAATCGGTTGCCCGGCGCTCGCGGCGGTGATCATTTCTATTGCCCGTGAGTTTTTCTTCTTGATGCCTACGATACCACGCGTTGCCCCGACGGCCTCCATAGTGGCCAGCATTCCGGCGACGACGCGGGCGGCCTCTCGTTCCATTACTGCTGCGTCTTTGTGGAGGAGCGGCTCGCACTCAGCTCCGTTGGCGATGACGGTATCAGCTTTCCCTGCCAGCTTCACGTGAGTCGGAAATCCGCCGCCGCCTGCTCCCACCACGCCCGCTTCGCGGACGAGTTCCACCAATGCCATGTTTTCATCCCTGTGGTTTGCGATCTCAAGTTGCTAATTTGAAAGAGCGAAAAGTGGCAGACAATGCCAAGGGGTAGCCCCAAACACGCGATCGGTGGAGACGGAGCAGGAGCCATGATAGACGTTCACATGCATATCGGGAAACTCTATGTCGGAGAAAAACCCCTGACCCCCCGGCACCTGCTCCGATTCATGGACGCGAACGACATCGAGAAAGCGATCCTCCTGCCGATTGAAAGCCCGGAAGAAGCGCACTACTACGTATCCACAGAATATGTTATGCGTGTCGCCCGGAAGTATCCAGACCGGTTTGTCCCCGGCTGCAACGTAGACCCGCGCATCGGAACCGGTGACAACAACGGCATTCTCCGCGCGCGCCTCACGGATTACCGGGATAGAGGATGCAAGGCGTACGGCGAGGCCATG
>JAKPPK010000100.1 GCA_029547385.1 Candidatus Latescibacterota bacterium | reverse complement strand
GGGGAGACTTATCTCGTAGTCATCCCGCATGCTCACGTGGGACTCCTGGAGCAGCTTCCCGACTGCTGGAAAATCGTTTTCGGCGAAGGCTTTCGCAGCCGCGGAAACGCGTACGTTCTCGGTTACTACATGCCGGCACCTCCGAAACACTGTCTCCGACAGGTCCTTTCGGCAGGCATCGAGCATTCCCGGCGTGACATCCCTGAGTGCCTTTATCCCGGAAAATCGTCCTTTCAACACGCGTACTCCTTCTTCACACTGACCTCTACGCTCGTTGTAGCGCGTGGCGGAGAGCCCGCGCGGGATTCCCGAGTCGAGAATGACGAGTGACAGGTCCGTGGGAATCTGGACGCGTTGAAACGCAAGTGATCTGCAGTCAAGGACGATTGCACCTCCTGCAACGCTTGACATCTGATCCATTATTCCGCAACGCACGCCTGCGAATTCGTGCTCTGCTTTCTGGCAAAGGGCGGCGAGTTCCGTTATCGAAAACGAGGCCCCGACCAACTGGCTCAACGCGGCAGCAGTTGCAGCTTCCAGAGCGGCCGAACTGCTCAGCCCCGTACCGGCGGGCAGATCGCTTGCCACAGACACGTACAACGCAGGTACGCATTCGGCGCGATTCGCGAACTGGGCCGCCACGCCTGCAACGTAGTTGGCCCAGCATTCATTTTCCATGCGCCGCCACGGTGGACAATCGGCCAGTACTGGAATCGGGTGCGAGGTGGAGACAAACCCCGAGCGCCCGTCGCGCGATGCTCCCATTGCCACGAACGTGCGTCTGTTGATCGCCACCGGGAAGACAAACCCGTCGTTATAATCTGTATGTTCACCGATCAGGTTGACACGGCCAGGAGACGAAGCGAGGCACTCCGGCCCCCTCTGCCAGGTCGCCCGAAAAAGAGCACACGCCTCTTCAGCAAGGGAAGTTGGTCCGGACATCGTTACTCAGCCATGCCGTTTGTGGTATCGGAACGAACAGGATACAGCGTGAATGTGGCCAGCCCCTGAGGAGACCCTTCGGTGAGGTTCACAATGACGGACGAGGGAACTGCCCGAAAACCCGGACGTACGACAGAAATCACGTGAGGCCCGGCCTTTCGCACGGGAAGAACCACGTCGGTTGTAACGTTCGCCGACACCCCGTCCAAGAACACGGCGGCACCCTGAGGGTTTGACATCACTCTTATCTCTAGGGCGGTCCGAAACGCAGGAGCGCGGCCGTCACGGAAATACAGGAACCCCGCGACAAGAAGCCCGATGACCGCCAAGAAACCGAAAAACTCCCCGGAAGGCAGTTGCCGCTGGAGGCGCCGGATCAAACTCGACCTTTTCCTGCGATGGTTTGCCTTTCTCTTTGCGATCTCATCCTGGGTGAGCCATTCGGTCTCTCCCCGATGGTTCCTGTAACGGAACAGTCCGCGCTCCGCGTAGAAGGCGTCTTCTTCTTCCCTCATGACGCGAAGACGATGGGCGCGGCGCAGCTCAGCGTGTACGTCGACGCCATTCGGGGCAACTCCGTTGCCTGCGTTCCGGTGTTCGTTCTCGGCCAGAAGGCGT
>JAKPPK010000081.1 GCA_029547385.1 Candidatus Latescibacterota bacterium | reverse complement strand
ATAGGTATAGCCATACACTTGCTCACTCTGAACAACCACCGAGAATATCGCCTCGCAGCCCGCAGGCACCGCCAGGTCTTTAGGCTCAGCCAGAAACACCCCCACAGCGCCTAACGGCCACTCCGTCAATAGCAGCAATGTCAGCAACCCCCAGCGCATCACCACGCCTCCAGTGTCGCCCGCTTCCAGGCGTTTGTCCCTACACTGATATACACGTAGTCCCCGTCCACGCACACCAGCCCCGCCCCGCGCCCCCAGGTCGTCGAGTTGGTCGCCGCGATGGTCCTCGGCGTCATCTCCAGCACCCCTTTCAACGACGCCACGACCGGCGCACCGGAATCCTCAACCACTTTGAAAAACCCGTAGTCCACATCCGGCACGCTGAAACTCACCTGCACCTCGCCATTCGTAGCCACATTCACACTCGGCAGGCACCGCCAGTCATCCGGCTCCAGCCGGTGCGAATACAGCACCCGCAACGATTCCGGGGTGTAGGTGTCCGGCAAATGCAAGATGAAGTTGGTTCCGTTGCTCACGTCATTAGTCGGGTTTGGCGGCGGAACCGCAATCGCCACCGTCGGCGGCGCGCTCAGGCTCCAGACATTTGTCCCCAGCCAGCACCAGCGCAACTCGTCTGCCTGCTCCGTCGCGCTCACCCGCTGCTTCCATTCTCCAGTGTGCCGCACCGTCTGCGAGTTCAGGTTCACCGTCGCCTTCGCCGGAATTGTTGCCCAATTCGGCTGTTCCCGAACCGCCCGATTCGCAATCGTCTCCACCGTCCGCTTCGGCGCAACCTGGTCGGGATATTTGGGCCGGTCAACAAACAAAAATTGCGAGTGCATGTAATTCGACCGGCCAAACAATTCCGGGTTCGTCCAACTCCACAGCGTCAGGTTGGTGATTCCCATCTGGCCTTGATAACCAGCTTCGGCAATATCCATACTCACCCCAATCGTCACCGGCACATTCGTCCAGCCACTCTGCCAGTTCGTTCCGTCGGCTGTCCACAGCACCTTGAACACGCCGCCCAGTCCTTCCTGCGAAGCCATGTAAAACCCTTTGTTCAGTGTCAGGCCAAGATTCTGCGGCGTCGGTTCGTCCAACTCGTTCGTCGGCCCGGGAACATACGGAATAAACCCATTCGTCTGCCACGCCACATAATACGCCGAATTGAGGTGAACGCCGTAGTTGGTCAGTTGCATCACTGGCCCGATGTTGTCGTAGCTCGCCCCCACAATCACGCCGTTGGTAATGTCCAGCCGCGTCTCGCCCGCCAGCACGTTCGTCGTCAGGCCCTCCTTGCCGTTCACGATGAACCGCCCGTTAAACGACAGCCCACCGTCCGGCCCGGCGGTGATGCGCAACCGTTCCGTGTAGGTGTTGTCCGTGTAGATGGTATGATTGTTTTTGCCCCAGAGCGTATCTACATCATTCACCGTGGATTGCTTCGTAGCATCGAAGTCGTCCACGAAAATCCACGCGGCACTGCCGTTCGTTGATGTAGGTCGGAACATCATGGATGGCTTTTTGTATGATGTCGCTACCGGGGC
>JAKPPK010000080.1 GCA_029547385.1 Candidatus Latescibacterota bacterium | reverse complement strand
CGCGCTTACCACTCGGTTGGCGTTACGTATCCGCGACGGAATGCGACGGGGAGTCCCCCCTCGTTCGTGTACACCAGTCGTCCGCGTGATACCGTCACGTCATAAAGCACGATGTTCTGCGAAACAGCAACTTCAGAGTTCTCACCCTGCGGCCCGGTGCCAAATTGGACGATGCGTTCGTTGGTCAGGAGAACCCGCGAACCAGTTACGGCGAACTTACCGGAAACCTGGTACGCGCGTTTCAGGATAACCGAGCCCGGCGAGAGCTGTGTCCATCCTTCGTTTACAAACGTCCCATCCTGGTTGAATTGCCACGTGTTCGCCGGTATCCCTCCGACAAAGGCGACCCATCCCCCGACAATCGAGTCTGCCAGGGCGGGAACAGGGGCCCCTTCATCCGCCGTTGGCGCCGATTCCGCAGCCGCCGCGGTTCGCTCGCGCAGAAAGGCAACAGGAATTCCTCCCGCGGAGTATACAAGACGGTCGTTTGTTATGTCGGGGTCGGAAAGGATCACGGTATCGGTCAGACCTTCCTCGAGTTTTAAAATGACGGTAATCTTCGCCGTCTCGACCGAATACGTTCCTTCAAGGTGGTACGGTGGGGCCTGGACGTCGCCGGGCCACCCGTCATTCACACATGTACCGTCTTCCCGGAAGGTCCACATATTCTCAATGACGTTATCTCTGTAGGCAAACCAGGTTCCGACAAGTTGCTTTGACAGGTCGGTATTATCGGATTCGCCGCTGCCGCGTCTGCCGCAACCACCGAAGCCGATACACACGGCAAAAAGAGCGAGAACGATGCCTCGGCCAAGGTGCGTCATTCCTTTTGAAGCCCCATCCATCGTCGCTTTCCTCCTTGCAGGCTGAAACCCTCCGACATCGCGAGGGTCAGCCCGTACGTGCCGCGAGTTCTCGCAAAACGCTCAGATTAACGGCGTGCATCGTTTCTGATTCGGGGGTTTCCAGGATTTTCGGAATACCCCTCAACTCCGGGTCCTGCATTATCCGGCGAAACGCCCCTTCGCCGATTTCGCCCTTTCCGATGTGCGCATGCCGATCTACACGACTGCCAAGCTCTTTTTTTGCGTCATTCAAATGCATTACTGCAAGATACCTAATTCCCACAACCTTATCAAACTCTCGCCACGTTTTTTCGTACGTGTCGCGCGTCGCAAGGTCGTACCCCGCAGCAAACACGTGGCAGGTATCAAAACAGGTTCGGAATCGCCCCGGTGCCGACAGTTTTGACAGAACCCACGCGATGTGTTCAAAAGCCCATCCGAGCGAAGTCCCCTGGCCGGCAGTCGTTTCAAGGCACACGGAAACCGGAGCATCCGGCCGCGCATCAGTCACCTCGTCGAGGCTATCTACGAGCGTCTGCAGTCCATTTTCCTCTCCCTGTCCAGTGTGCGCCCCAAGATGGGTCACAAGAAGCGGGATACCCAGCGCTGACGCACGATCGAGTTCGTCAAGCATCGCTGCAATCGACCGCTTTCTCAATGATGCATCGGGACTCGCAAGGTTGATGAGATAAGAATCGTGCGCCACTACCGCAGCCATTTTCGTCCGTGAGACCGCATCCCTGAACTCTGTCACGTCTTTTTCCGAAAGGGGAGGAGAAAACCACTGGCTCGGATTTCTTGTGAACAACTGAATTGCGGTGCACCCTATCTGTGCGCCACGCTCAACCGCGCGGAATAACCCTCCCTCGGTGGACATGTGGGCACCGACGAGCAACTGATTCTCACTCGGTGAGTTCTCCAAGGATAGCTCCTAACTCCGAACGAAGTTCAGCATGCCGCCGGCAAGAACCACTTTCCGACCTCGCTCCGTGAGATTAACCCTCAGACCGAATTTGGCACCCTGCGTGAGATTCGTCGCTTCGATGACATTCAACCCGTTTTCGACCGCCTGGCGCGCGTGCGGAATCTCTATCGTGTCGCCCTGCTGAATCCGTCCGTACTCATCCGGATCCGCGAATACCAGTGGGAGAATACCGAAATTGACCAGATTGGCCTCGTGGATCCGCGCAAACGACTTCGCAATCACCGCTTTCACACCCATCCAGCGAGGCACCAGCGCCGCGTGTTCGCGACTCGACCCCTGACCATAGTTCTCACCCGCAACGATGAGCCCTCCACCCCATTCCCTGGAACGTTTCGGGAAATCCGGATCTATCAGGTTGAAGGTCGCTTCCGAATATCTGGGGACGTTGGAACGGTACTTCAGCCATCTTCCCGCCGGCATTATGTGGTCTGTCGTTATGTTGTCTCCGACTTTGATCAAAACGCGCCCTCGAAGGGTATCTGCCATCGCTTCGAACGAACCGAGCGATACGATGTTCGGACCTCGTGACACAGTGACTTCTTCCGGTTCGGTCGAAGGCGGTATGACCATACTGTCATTCCGGGAATAGCTTTCTGGTTCGGGAATCTCAGGAAATTCGATCCCGAGATCCCGCGGATCCGTAATGACGCCCGTGATGGCGCACGCAACGCACGTTTCCGGGCTTGCCAGGAACACCCCCGCGTCGCGCGTTCCCGAACGCCCTTCGAAATTCCTGTTGAAGCTCCGCACGCTGTTCGCTCCAGAGGGAGGAGCCTGCCCGTTTCCGATGCACGGCCCGCAGGCGGCCTCCAGAACGCGGGCTCCGGCAGCAATCAGATCCGCGAGCGAGCCGTCACGAGCTATCATTTCCAGGACCTGCCTTGAACCGGGGGTAACCGTCAATGAGACGGCTGGGCTTATTGTCCTCCCACGGAGCATCGCGGCAGCTATTCGGAGATCATGGTAGGAGGAGTTGGTGCAACTGCCGAGGCAGACCTGCTGAACGGGCGTACCCTCAAGATCACGCACTGGTGCAACATTATCAGGGCTATGTGGCCGGGCGATCATGGGTTCCAACTTATCCAGATCTATTTCCACCACAGCCTCGTACGTTGCGTCCGGGTCTGCATACATGGGAATCCACGCCTCTGGCCGGCCTTGAGCTTCAAGATACTTCCGCGTCAGCTCATCGCTGGGAAACACAGACGTGGTCGCACCGAGTTCCGCGCCCATGTTCGCGACGGTAAAACGATCCGCCACCGGAAACGTGGCCACACCCGGACCGCCGTATTCCATTACGCGGCCCACGCCACCTTTCACCGAAAGGCGGCGAAGGAGTTCGAGGATGATATCCTTTCCTCCTACCCACGGACGCAACCGGCCTGAGAGCCGAACGAGCGTCACGCGGGGACACGGGAAGAAATACGGGTGCCCTGCCATGGCAACCGCGACGTCCAATCCACCGGCACCCATCGCCAGCATGCCGATGCCACCGCCAGTCGGTGTGTGGCTATCGCTTCCCAAAAGCGTTTGTCCGGGAACACCAAACCGTTCTCTGTGCACCTGATGACAGATTCCGTTCCCCGGCCGACTAAAATACACGCCGAATTTGCGGGCCACGGACTGCAAGTACCGATGGTCGTCAGCGTTTTCAAAGCCATCCTGCAGCATGTTGTGATCAACGTAGCTTACCGACAATCCGGCTCTTGTCCTGGGTATTCCCATCGCTTCGAACTGGAGGTAGGCCATCGTTCCGGTTGCGTCTTGGGTGAGTGTCTGATCTATGCGGATTCCAATTTCAGTTCCAGGAATTACTTTACCCGCGACAAGGTGCTGCTCAATGATCTTGTGGCAGATGCTTTTGCCCGCCATTGAATGTTACCTCCCGACTGTTTTTTGCTCGTTGCGCACCCCCGTCAGAAAGCGCCACACCTGCGGCGCAGACGGCATAAGAGATTATAACGATTTCGTTTGCTGCGGGCCACCGTTGGGAACTTCGGCACCTGGCCCCTGTGAACTATCTGAGGGAGGTGAGCCGCCCGTACAGTTCGGGGCGACGGAGTGAAAGGAGAAGCGAGGACGAGGTCCGTGGCGTAATCGTAAGATGAGAAATCACATCCGTTTCTTCGCGGCAGAATGTGATATCGCCTTTTTCGTTAACCGCCAACGTTTTGTTCGGATGAACAAATACCACTGGAACTTGATTTTCGTGCGCACGCGCAACCAGAACGGAGTCGTTCCATCCCTTGTACACGCCGTAAGAAGGGTTCAGAATGAATTGCGCACCATCGAGGGCGAGGCACCTGGCAACCTCGGGAACTCGTCGGTCAAAACAGATCATCAGTCCTGCGCGCCCGAACTCTGTGTCGAATGCACGAATTTCGTCCCCAGTTCTGTTGAAAAAGTGATCCGGGTTATATCCTTCATTGAGATGTGTCTTCCTGTATTTGCCCACTGTTTCGCCGGTCCGGCCAATCCACAGGGCGGTGTTGAAAGCCTCGTTCCTTTCCCTCTCACAGAAACATATCAGCGCGTGCACATGGTGCTTCTGGCAGAAACTCCGGAAACGCCCGATCATTTCACCATCTTCCGGTTCGGCGATGTTCAACAGTTCCGGTCCCCGGTTCCCTTCGATTGCTTCCATTACCACGTAGCCTTCAAGGCAGCCTTCGGGCACCGCGATGACGTCAGCACCGCACCGCAGCGATCGCTCCATGAAGGAGAGCATCTTCTCGGCGTTTCCCTCTTTGTTCCATTTCTCGGGAAGAATACTGCAACTCGCAAGGACGAAAGGCTTGCCTGTGTGCTGCGGTTGTTCGGATGTCATTTGCGCAGCTTTCTGCCAATTGCGTTGTGCCAGTCGAAGGCTTTCTGGAAGTCGTACACGTCCACGAAATCTTCGATGGAATCCTCCTCGGTTTTCCCCATGAGACCGGCCTCAACCAGGCCGAACACAATTTCGCCGAAATCCAACGTAGACCGAACGCCCCAGTGCTCGAACACGCTCAACGTCATCGGGCCAAACCGGTCAAGAGCGTATTCCTTGATCCCATGGGCGAGTTGCTGCCCTGTCACGTGTCGCTGTTTGCCTGTCAGGTTGAGGGATTTGACTGTGAACTGGAGCGCTTCAAACACAAAGAAGTAGGCTTCCTTACGGAAACGTCCATCCCTTTCGGCAAGTGTCTCAACCTTTTCGACCAGTTCTTCGTGGGTGTTCATGGGTCTGAACCAATCCGGTGTGATCAGAAACCCGATGGCGCACGCTGTGCACTGCCAGTCCTTGCGGTTCCGGAGTCGCCAGTTCTTTTTATGCGCCAGACAAACGTGGTCAATTCACGCCGGTTCTGAGACACGACAAGTCGTACTTCACGCGTTGAACTGGAAATGACATCTGTGCCAAACGCGTCTTCCCGAGGAAAGTACATATCGATCGCGCGGCGGTACACCGCGCCTCTCACCGGCGCACGACCGGGTTCCGGGAGGGTGTCCTCGCGGACAATGACCGGGGCATTCTGAACAATTTCGACGGGTTCGTACGCAATGCCCCGCTCGTCTTTCAGATACACATCCCAGAACCGTGAATTCAGGGAATTCACGCTGAAACTTGATTCCAGGTCCAGACGGATTCTGAGCCGTGTGTCGTCGCGGTGAACGCTCCGGTAACGTTCGCGAGAAGCCGACACACACGTGTCAGAGGCGACCAGACCCTCCGGCCCGCGGCACTCTTTGACAACCTCCGCTACTATGACATCTTCACCGTACAGCGTTGCTTCAAACCGGATCTTGGGCCCGTCTTCCTGCCCTGCCAAAGGGTCGGGAACCGTTGTACGGCACATCCATTTTGCTCGAACGAGGCTGTCGTCCGAGGCATCTTGAGTGCTCCTGACGAACGGATCGGGAACTTCTCGAGTCGAAATCTGCGGCAAAGAACGCGACGGCGTGCAGGCCTGAACAAACACGCAAATCACAGACGTCGCAACGACAGCCAACAGAAATCGGTACACCACGGTTACCTCCGGCGTAAAACGCGCATTTCGGTAGTTTTGAAGTATACCCTTATTGGCGAAGAACGGTCAAGCAGCGCATCGACCGGTGAACGGAGCGCTGGCGGAATGACATCCGCGAGGGTATTTTTCCAATATGCTTCCAACCATTCCCGAAGAATCCTTCGATGGTGCCTCAGCCTTGGTACAGCCCGCTGTTTGTGCAGAAAGACCCGACCTGAAAGGTTTCCTGCCCGATGAATTGCGCGATTTCCTGGCACGTTTTGGAAAGGAAAAATACCGGACCAATCAACTCCTTCGCTGGATGCACGGAAAAGGTGTCGCTGATTTCGACCAGATGACGGACCTTGGGAAGGAATTCAGGTCGCAGCTCAAAGCGGAGGCGCGGGTGGAGTGCCTTGCCGAGCGGCATCGAGCAGTCTCACGCGACGGACAAACAACCAAGCTCGTGCTTGATCTTTCAGACGGCCGCAAAATCGAAACAGTGATGATGGTCGACGATGGTCGTCGCACGGTCTGCGTTTCATCGCAGGCGGGATGTGCGCTCGGCTGCCGTTTCTGCGCCACCGGCCAGATTGGCTTCCAGCGGAATCTGACCGTGGGAGAGATTCTCGACCAGATTCACCATGCCGCCCGTTTCTTTCGAGCCCGGGGAGCAACCGGAGAGGAATATGAGCATCCCGTTACGAACGTGGTTTTCATGGGAATGGGAGAACCTTTGAACAATTACGAGGCTGTTTTGCAAGCCACAAAACTGTCCGGCCTCGAGATGGGGTTGGCGATTTCCGCCACCAGAGTGACGATCAGCACAGCCGGCGTAGTGCCGATGATATACCGATTGGCCAGTGATCTTCCCAAAGTGGGTCTCGCGATCTCGCTTAACGCGACGACAGACGAAGTCCGCAATTCGTTGATGCCGATCAACAGGAAATATCCATTGAAAACACTTCTGGACGCCGCGCGGCACATGGCGGGAGTGTCTCCCCGAAGGCGGGTGACCTTCGAGTACGCGCTTATCGAGGGAACAAATGACTCGGACGAGGACGCTCGCCGACTGGCCGAACTGGTATCCGGATTCCCCTGCAAGATCAATCTGATTCCTTTCAATCCTGTACCCCGCCAGCCATTCCGCCGTCCCAGCCAGGAACGAATTGACCGTTTTCATCGTATTCTCTGGGAGAGGAATCTGACGGTCACCGTACGTTGGAGCAAGGGCGACGACATCGCTGCGGCGTGCGGTCAACTTCAGGCCTCGGTGCCATATCGATCACTACACGGTAATCCCTCCGGTACAGAAACACCATGAAGGAGAGTCCTCTGTTGGTACGAATCGTTTTTCTCCTAGTTTGCGCGTTGTGTGTGTTGCCGGCAGCCCCAAGCTATGCGCAGCCACTCGAGGAGCGGGTCGTTGAGCACACCCTAGACAACGGGATGAAGTTTCTTTTCGTCAAGAGAGGCACCGCGCCAGTGTTCTCCGGAGTAGTGATTGTCCGCGTTGGGGGAGTAGACGATCCTCAGGGCCAATCCGGCCTTGCGCACCTTTTCGAACACATGGCGTTCAAGGGCACGCCGCGCATCGGCACGGTGGATTTCGCCGCCGAACAGGGAATCATGCGCCGTATCGACAGTGTCGCCGTGCTGTACACCCAGACACTCGCAACTGTCCCGCTTGCGCACCGCGGGGCTCTTGAAGCGCTGGAACGGAGAACTGCCCGCGAAGTGGTTGTTGCCAACCAGGGTTCGGAGGATTACGAAATCACCCGAGCGCTCGCCAATGCCCTCGCGGAAACCCTGCGCACGGCACCCGACCGGTACCCGTCTCTTCGTGCGTACGCCCGGGCAAAAGGCTATTTGGCGGACCTCCAGCGCTACACGGCGATCCATAGAACCTTCATCGTAAAGGACGAGTTCTCGCGAATAATCGACAGGAACGGTGGGGTCGACAACAACGCGGGAACGGGAAAGGACTACACGATCTACTACGAGTCCTTTCCCGCCAACAGACTTGAGTTGTGGGCGTTGCTGGAATCAGAACGTTTCATGAACCCCGTGATGCGGGAGTTTTACAGCGAGCGGGACGTCGTAGCAGAAGAGCGCCGCATGCGAACGGACGACGACCCGGAAGGCAAGCTTTACGAGCAGTTCATGGCAACCGCGATGCAGGCCCACCCATATCGTATCCCGATTGTAGGGTGGATGAGCGAGGTCGAGAAGGTTACCGCCCAGGACGCG
>JAKPPK010000037.1 GCA_029547385.1 Candidatus Latescibacterota bacterium | reverse complement strand
GTCCGTTCCACCGACGGCGGGCGGACGTGGGGTTCCACCGATCTCGTGCTGCTGGAAGGCAAACCGAACACGGACCTCGGCTACCCGACGGTGGAGGTGAAGGACGGCTGGGTCGTGATCGCCTACTATGATGCCAGTGCTGCGCCCGAGGACAAGACCGACCCGACCGGCGCGTATCTGGAGGTCGTGCGGGTTCGCGAACAGGAACTCATCGAGCGGGTCAGGTAGACAAGAGCCGGTGAAGGAACCACGAACCATACGAACTACACGAAAAACGGTGGCTGAGCCTGCGCGAGCCTGTCGAGGGCCCGACGGAGCGGGTCCCTCGAGCGTTGAGCCGTCGCACGGTGGAGGAACGGTCATCGAGTGGCGAACGCGGCGTGCAACTACGAACAGGGGACTCGCAACTGATCCGCGTCATTCCCGCGAAGGCGGGAATTTATTCTCGGCGGCACCGATGGTGTGCCTCACATCGACAGCAACTCAGCCGGCTTCTGCAGGACGTCACCTCAGGCCACGTTGTAAGGTTTCGTGTTCTGGATTCCCGCCTTCGCGGGAATGACGGCTTTGGCAGAGATCATCAGGTACTTTCCATCATTCTGACGCCGCCTGCCGCTTTCTGAACACCACCACCCGGTTGGTGTTCGTGCCCTTGCTGCGGTTCTCAACTCCCCAGCAGTTGGACGTTTTCGTGAAGTGCTGGTCGTTGATCAGCACACACACCGGTGAGAGTTCCGCCGCGATGCCGCACGGAATCACCGCCTCCTCGAGGTTCACCGTTCCTGTCCGCACCTCACCCACCTCAAAGGCTACGTGCCCACTGGGTGTGAGCACGCGGGCAAGCTCACGGAACACCTCGCTCATCGCCGCCTGCCACTCCTCCAGCTTGCGCGCCATGGTAATACCGACGCTGCCTGCGTCGATCCCACAGAACCAGCACCGAAGCCAGTTATCCTGAGCGTAATTCACAATGTCCAGAAACGGTGGTGAGGTGACCACCAGTCGTACGGAATCGCCGGGTATTCCGGGAACCGACCCGGCAGGTTGCGTCAGAAACCGCGCATCCTTTCCGGCGTTCGCGAGCACTCGCCGTGTCTCGTCGTCGCAATCCCGCAGCAGGGACCTGGTTTTTCTCAGGATGATCTCCCTCACATCGCGCCGCGGAGGCTTCTGATTCCGGCGCAGGTTGATCTTCCGCTGTTGTGCAACAGTTACTGCCTGATTCGGCGGCAGCGTGTATACGGAGAAAAACCCCGGCGAGTGACCGGTGAGACGGTTCACCGCCACCATGCGGATCCACCGGTCGAGCGCATCGAGTTCTCCACGTTGCTCCCGGGCATGCAGGTAGTCCCGCAGCGCACAGATTTCGCGCAGCGTTTCCGGGTGATAGAACACCTTCAGGTCGGTGCGCACGGCGGTCGCCGCATCCAGGTCAATCTCGGCCAGACGCTGTTCGATTTCGTCCATCTGCGGCGGATGCAGGCGCGGGCGGACAAGCATTTCGCTGAGCGGATTCACGTCGCACCCCAGCGGCACGCGGCCCAGCAACGCGGCTTCAAGCGGCGTTGTTCCGCGCCCCATGAACGGATCGTACACGTGGTCACCCGGCGCGGTCAGGCGTTCGATGAAAAAGCGCGGCAACTGTGGCTTGAAACAGGCGCGGTAGGAAAGCTCGTGCAGGCTGTGCGCGGCGCGCTGGCGGGAAGTCCAGAACTCGTTCACAAACGTCGCAACGCTGACGGGTTCCCCCGAGAAGCTCGCGGAACGGGTCTCTCTAACTTTTGTCTCGCGCCCGAAACCGCGGAAGCTGCGAATGTCGTCCAGAAATGCGGCAGTATTCATCACATCCGGCAGCGTTACGTCCTTCGGCGGTCGTGCAAGGGTGGTTGCTCCCGTGCGCCTACTGCCAGTGCTTCAATGGATGGCGGCGGTCCGCAAGAGGCAGTTTCGCCCGCGAACCCGATATCTGGGATACGTACGTCGCCATGATCTGTTCCAGAACCGCGCGCCCGTCGTACCCCGAACAGGCGGGCACCGCATTCTCTTCGATCCCCTTGATAAGGGCGCGCATCATGAAAATGGTGCTCCAGCGTCGCTCCGCAACGACTTCCTTCTCCTCGTCGGCAAGCGGCACGGGGATGGTTTCCCAGACGATCTCGTCGTTGGCTTTCCCGCCGCCGCCGTTCGTTACAAAGATGCTGGCGTCCCGGCCCCGGATGGCAAGCGCACCTTTCGTTCCCACGATTTCGAAGCCGAACGTCGCGGTGCCGACCCAGTATTCTGACACGCCCATTACCCCGCTGGCGTACCCGATCTGCATGGTGCACGCTTTTCCGGCGGTGAGGCCGGTATCCCGTTCGCCCGGTTCGATGTCCGCCGGTGTGATGTCGTTCCCCGCTGCGTTGGTGAGATGCGCGAACACCCATGCCGCGTCACCGCCAAACAGACGCATGGCGTCGAGGTAATGCGCACCGATGTTCATCATCCCGTAGCCCGCTTCGTACGTCTTGCACTCACTTCTGAGGGTGCGCAATTCCCCGATGCGGCCTTCTTTCACAAGCTTCACCGCGTGAAGGTAGACCGGGTCGGTGTGCCGCTGGGTGTTAATGGCGAGTTTCGCTCCGGATTGTTCGCTTGCGGCCACCATTGCGTCTGCCTCTTCGAGGTCGAGCGCCATCGGCTTCTCGCAAAGCACGTGAATCCCACGCTGGAGCGCGGCCACCGTCGGCGCGCAATGCTGGGCGGGCCGCGTGCACACGCACACGATGTCCGGTTTGACCGCGTCGTACATCGTCAGGTAATCGGTGAAATGCTGTTCCGCGGGGACTTCGAACGTTTTCCCGAACTCCGCCAGCGCCTCCGGACGAACATCTGCCAGACCCACGATATCTACTTCCGGCATCTTCCTGCACGAATCCGCGTGAGTATGCGCTATCCCGCCGCACCCTACGATCGCAACCCGGTAACGCGCCGCCATGAATGCCTCCTGAAAGAAACCAGTTAACACGGAAAACAGGCCGATAACGTGAATGTAGCGACCGCCGGAAGCGCGGACAAAGATGGCTGGCATGTTTTGCGAGGGGCGCCGTAATCGTTGCCGGTCTGTATCTTTCTTCCAACCACCTGTCCCGACATTGCACCCCTCAATACACGGCGACGGAACACACGATGGAACAGAACACCACTGGCACCACCCGATGCGGATACATCGCGATCATCGGTCCGCCGAACGCGGGCAAATCGACCCTCATGAATGCCCTCGTCGGCGAACGGCTGAGCATCGTCACCCCGAAGCCCCACACAACCCGCACCCGCGTTCTCGGCATCATCACGGACCCCAACCGCAACGCGCAGGCCATTTTCCTCGATACACCCGGAATGGTTGCGGAGCCACGCTACCGCCTGCAGGAGGCGATGATGGAGCATATTCACCGCTCCATACGCGACGCGGACGTGATACTCGCCATGTTCGACTATACGCGACCGGACCCGGTGCTCATCCAGCGCACGGTGGAGCTTGCCGCCGTGCCGGACAAGGCAGCGGTGTTCGTGCTCAACAAGGTGGACCTTGCGGAGAAAGAACCGGATCTCTCGCCATACCCGGAGGGGACAATTCCAGTCTCCGCCCTCCTCGAGCTGAACCTCCGTCCCGTCGGTGATGCCATTACGGCACACCTCCCTGAAGGGCCGTTCCTCTACCCGCCCGATACCATCGCTGAGCAACCGGAGCGGTTTTTCGTCGCCGAGCTCATACGTGAAACGATTTTTGTCACGATGAAGGAAGAAATACCCTACACCACGGCCGTGGTGGTGGAGGAATTCATCGAACGCACGCCAAAAGACTACATAAACGCGACCATTCTTGTGGACCGGGATTCCCAGAAAGGCATCATGATCGGCAGGAAGGGACAGCAGCTCAAACAGATCGGTCAGCTTTCCCGGAAGAAGATCGAGGATTTCCTGGGTCGCCCGGTCTATCTGGAACTTTTCGTGAAGGTGAAGCGCGACTGGATGAAGAAGGACAGCGAACTTCGCGATCTGGGGTATCTGGAACGGAAATAGGGCATCCCTCCCGACCAATTCCTGCCATTTTGACCTCACACGCCGCGCGGATACTTGCCGAAACACTCACGATTTCGGTATATTTTTGCATTCTAGTGGTTTTGCAGCGCACCCGACCCGGTTACCCGTGAGCAAGGCGCTCAACCCGCCATCTGGACCATACCCGGAACGCACAATCACTGGAACTGAATACAAGCGCACAATTCACCTTTCGGTCAACAATTCCACGGAGGCAACTTCATGGCAGACGCAAAGAAGTACGTGTATCTGTTCGGCGGTGGAACCGCTGAAGGGAACGCGAAGATGAAGAACCTGCTTGGCGGTAAGGGCGCCAACCTCGCCGAAATGGCGGCGATTGGTCTCCCCGTACCTCCCGGTTTCACCATCACAACCGAGATGTGCACCGTTTACTACAAGCTGAACCAACGGTACCCCGCGGAATTGGACGAACAGGTAAAAACCGGTATCGCGCACATCGAAAAGATCATGGGGAAGCAGTTCGGCAGCCCGACGAATCCCCTTCTGGTGTCCGTCCGCTCCGGCGCGCGTATCTCCATGCCTGGAATGATGGATACGGTGCTCAACCTTGGCCTGAATGACACGACCGTCAAAGGCCTCATCAAGCAGTCCGGAAACGAGCGATTCGCGTGGGATAGCTACCGCCGCTTCGTGCAGATGTACGGCGACGTCGTGCTCGGCCTCAAGCCGCAGTCCAAAGACGAAGAGGATCCCTTCGAAGTCATCATCAAAGCCAAGAAGGCGGAAAAAGGTGTCAAGAACGACACCGAGCTGACGACCGAGGATCTCAAGGACCTCGTGGTGAAGTTCAAAGCCGCCGTGAAGCAGCGCAAAGGCATGGACTTCCCGGAAGACCCCAAGGAGCAGCTCTGGGGAGCCATCAACGCCGTGTTCGGGTCGTGGATGGGGAACCGCGCCATCATCTACCGCCGCATTAACAAAATCCCTGAAGACTGGGGCACCGCCGTTAACGTGCAGGCCATGGTGTTCGGCAACATGGGTGAAGATTCCGCCACCGGCGTTGCCTTCACGCGTGATCCCGCCACCGGTGAGAAGGTTTTCTACGGAGAGTTCCTGATCAACGCGCAGGGCGAAGACGTCGTATCCGGCGTGCGCACGCCCTCCCCGATCGCGGAACTGGCGAAAACCCAGAAAGCCGCATACGAGCAGCTTGAGGACATCCGCGCGAAACTCGAGAAGCACTACAAGGACATGCAGGATATCGAGTTCACCATTGAGCGGAACCGCCTGTTCATGCTCCAGACGCGCAATGGCAAACGCACCGCGCAGGCGGCCGTCCGGATCGCGGTTGACATGGTGAAAGAGAAGCTCATCACCAAAGAAGCGGCTGTCGCCCGCATCGATCCCGATCAGCTCGACCAGTTGCTTCACCCGATGTTCGACCCGGCAGCGAAGAAGAAGGCCACCGTTCTGGCGAAGGGCCTGAACGCCTCCCCCGGCGCGGCAGTCGGCAAGGTGTACTTCAACGCGGAAGACGCGGAAGCCGCCGCGGGACGCGGTGAGAAGGTCATCCTCGTCCGTCTCGAGACCAGCCCCGAGGACATCGGCGGTATGGCGGCTTCGCAGGGAATCCTGACGGTGCACGGTGGGAAAACCTCCCACGCCGCCGTTGTCGGCCGTGGCATGGGCAAGCCCTGCGTCGTCGGTTGCGGCGCGCTGAGCGTGAGCTACACCGAACGTCGGTTCAACGTGACGGTCGGCGGACAGACGATCACCGTCAAAGAAGGCGACGTGATCTCGATTGACGGTTCCGACGGTTCCGTCATGCTGGGAGCCGTTCCGACGAAGGACCCGGAAATCACGGGCGACTTCAGCATGTTGATGAAGTGGGTTGATGAAATCCGCACCATGGGCGTCCGCACCAATGCTGACACCCCGCACGACGCCAAGGTAGCGCTCGATTTCGGCGCCGAGGGTATCGGCCTCTGCCGCACCGAGCACATGTTCTTCGGCGGCGACCGCATTGACGCAGTGCGCGAAATGATTCTCGCGGACGACCTCGCGGGCCGCGAAAAGGCGCTGGCGAAGATTCTGCCGATGCAGCAGGAAGACTTCGTCGGCATCTTCCGCGTGATGAACGGCCTGCCCGTCACCATCCGCACGCTGGATCCGCCGCTTCACGAGTTCCTGCCGAACACCGACGATCAGATCGAGGAACTCGCCTACAAAATCAACCGCAACCCGATGCGCATCCGGGAAAAGCTCCACCAGTTGCACGAGCTGAACCCCATGCTCGGCCACCGCGGTTGCCGTCTCGGGATGGTGTATCCGGAAATCACCGCCATGCAGGCCCGCGCCATCATGCAGGCCGCCTGCCAGGTGAAAGCGGAAGGCATCGACGTCCATCCGGAAATCATGATCCCGCTTGTCGGCACCATGGGTGAAATGACGAACCAGAAAGACCTCGTCGTGAAGGTCGCCAAGCAGGTGATGAAGGAAACCGGCGTGACGGTGAACTACATGGTCGGCACGATGATCGAAGTTCCGCGGGCCGCCATCATCGCCGACAAGATCGCGAAGGAAGCCGAGTTCTTCAGCTTCGGAACGAACGACCTCACCCAGATGACCTGCGGCTACAGCCGTGACGACGCCGGCAAGTTCCTGCCGTTCTACATCGAGAACAAGGTCTGGATTGACGATCCGTTCCAGTCGCTCGATCAGGAAGGCGTGGGCAAGCTCGTCGAGATGGGTGTGAAGCTTGGCCGTAAGGGCCGCAAGAACCTAAAAATCGGTATCTGCGGCGAACATGGTGGCGACCCGGCATCGGTGCAGTTCTGCTTCCGCGTCGGCATGAACTACGTTTCGTGCTCGCCGTTCCGTGTGCCGATCGCCCGTCTGGCGGCGGCGCAGGCTGCGTTGGCGGCGAAGGATGCCTCCACCGCAGGCGCGAGCAAGTCAACCATGTAAATCACACAGCCTGTGCAGGTAAGCGGTCTTACAGAGAACTCGCGCCCTGCACACAATAAGCGAAGCCGCACCGGAGCGATCCTCGGGTGCGGCTTCGTTGTTTTTTGCCCGATCTATCGCGGAACGGCGATCTATCAGTCCATTAGTCCCATGCGACCCATCCCCCCGGCGCGGTCACATTTCGTGTTCTGTGCGGCCCTGTGCACACCCTCCCAGAAACCCTGGTGCAAATTTGCAACTTCTTCGCGAAAAAGCTTGACACGAAGACGACGTTTTGCCTTAGCTGGTAGGTGGGAAGGATAGACAGACTACATAACGGGCGCCCACCCCGGCGTTTCGACAGGCTCAACGACCGGTGCCATTCCCTTTGTAGGGGCCGGGTTGCCCGGCCCGTTGCCTGCATTCCTCCGGCCACGACGGAGCGTGCCTTTCCAACATTCGCAACGACGTTGCAGGGGCCGGACGCCTTTCTTCGCGCACTCCGCGTTCTGCTTTGTTCCGGTCACGCCCCTCGCACGGTCGTCGAGTGGCGGCTGGAGCGGAGCGGAAGCCGTTGTATCGAGACGACCCGCTCGCTCGCCCGTCAGTGCCCTTCGCGTGCGTCATTTCCCCTTCCCCAAAAAATTCCCGTTGCAAATTTGCAACTTCTTCGCGAAAAAGCTTGACACGAAGACGACGTTTTGCCTTGGCTGGAGTGTGGGAGGCAGATTTCATGCGCCCGTCGACGAATTGGTGCGCAGGAGAACACGGGCACGACGGAGCGTGCCCCTCCACAGGTCCTGTTTGGGTCCCATAGGATGTATAGGAAACGCCGCATTCGTGGGATTGCCGGAGCGGTCCTCGTGTGCGCTGGTTTTCCGTCCTTCGCGGCTTCGTGTGCGTCATTGTTCTTGCCCCGCAAACAACCGTACCCCGATTGAACTATTTTCGCGAAAACCCTTGACACGAAGACGACGTTTTGCCTCAGCTTGATACGGCACCCGGACTGACTTTCGGCAGAATGTGTTCCGGAAGTAGCTTCCTTCACGATGGCACCGGATCCAAACAAGGAGACACCATGATCCAGAAATTCACCGTCAGCCGCGACCACACGATTTACGAGGCGTGGCCGGACGTAGCGCTGACACCGTCCGGGAGGCTGGTATGCGTGTTTTCCGAGTGCACGCACCACGGCGACCGCTCCTACACGCGCATCGTGCTGACCGACTCCACCGACCGAGGGCGCACGTGGACGCCTAAACGGCCGCTCACCGAGCCCACCCGCGGCCTGCCGGTGTTCTGGAACTGCGCCCGAATCACGTACCTGCGCGACGGCCGGCTGGTGGTGGTGGTGGACAAGCTTTTCAAGCCTGAAGGCAGCGCTGCGCCGGAGGATTGCCGGAACTACCTGTTTTTCAGCGAGGATGAGGGGGCCACGTGGTCGCTGCCTGTTGAGACACCCGCGCTGGGTATTGTCCCGGACAGGCTGCTCGAGCTGGCAAGCGGGCGCTGGATTCTCGCCTGCCATTTCCACGACAAGCCCTTCGGTTACCTCGTGCAAAGGCTCTGGTATTCGGACGACACGGGCGCCTCGTGGACGGGACCGGTAATCGTGGGAAAGAAGGAGGGCCTGAACCTGTGCGAAGCCTCGATCCTTCCGGTGCGCGATTCACTGGTGGCATTTCACCGCGAAAATTCCCGGCAAGGGTGGGATTGTTTCAAGAGCATCTCACGCGATGACGGGGAGACCTGGTCGCCGGTAGTGGCATTTCCCCTGCCGGGTTGCCACCGCCCCGTGGCAGGCATGCTCCATGATGGTCGCATTCTGATAACGTACCGGTTCATGCAGGGTGGCAAGGGATGGGTGGGCTGGTGGACGCAGAACTTTTTCGCCGCGCTGACGGACAAAGAATCAGCGCTTGCCGAGACACGGAACGAGGCGCACACACGCATTATGCCCGTTGATTTCGACCGCTCGCCGGTGAGCGACACAGGCTACTCCGGCTGGGTGCAGTTCGAGGACGGCGAAATCTACATCGTGAACTACATCGTGGACGACGCACCGAAGGCGCAGATTCGCGGGTACTCGCTCCACCCGTCCGATTTCCTTTTTGACGAACCGTCACAACCCTGAACAGTGAGGACACCATGCCGGAAACCGTGAATGTGATCGTCCCGGTCAAACGCATGTCGCCGAAAGGGGAGCATTGTTTTTTCGGGTATTACGACATCCCGGCCGCGGACGAGGCCGGGCGCCACCTCTGCCACCGCGTGCAATTCCGCGACCGCCTGCCTCGGCGCGGCGACGTGGCGGAACTCGGATGGCTGGCACTGCCCGATAATGCAGACGCAGAACCTGACGGGATTTTCCATCCCATCGCGGAGACCGAGGCGTGGAACTTTCAGCAGAGCTCCATGGCGCAGTGGCTGGCGTCGGAGCCGGACGCCTGCCTGTTCAACACGTTTGAGCACGAGGCATATGGCTCGCGCATTCACGACATCCGAACGGGACGGGGTCGACTGCTGCCGTTGCCCGTGGCGAACGTCTCCCGGGACGGCACCAAGGCGCTCTGCATCAACATGTCCCGCCTGTTCGATTTCCGGCCGGGGTACGGCTACGAAGAACTGCCCGATCCGTTCGCGGACGTTGCACAGCCGCGGGATGACGGTGTGCGCCTGATGGACATTCGAACAGGGAACAATCGGTTGATTCTGTCACTGGCGGATATCGTCGAGTTCCTCGAACAATCAGGGGAGCGGATCGGCGGCAAGAAGGTGCTTATCAACCACATCACGTTCAATCCGTCGGCAACACGGTTCCTGCTTCTGCTGCGCACGTTCCCGGAGCCGGGGCAACGGTGGGAGACGTTTCTCGTTACGTCCGATCTGGAGGGCCGAAACCTCCGTCATCACAACGTATGGGGCATCGCATCGCACTATCACTGGCGGGACGACGACGGCATGCTGTTCTACATGAACGTCAGCGGACCGAACACTCTGGAGCTGGCTCTGGTGCGCGATTCCACCCGCAGCATCGAGTGCATTGACCCTGCGTATTTCCGCTGCGACGGCCACTGCTCCTATTCGCCCGATCTGCGCTGGATTCTGTACGACAGCTACGTGGACAGCTCGACGCCGGATTTTCTGCGCAACCTGCAGGTGTATTCGCTCGACCGGCGCGAGGGGATCCTGCTGGGCCGGTTCCGCGCGGGGCCACTTACCCCTGACAATAACGACCTCCGCTGCGACCTTCACCCCCGCTGGATGCCCGGTGGCACGGCGGTCACGTTCGATTCCATCCACGAGGGGTATCGGGGATTGTACTGGGCGGATTTGAGCGGGGTGGTGGGAAGGTAGGAGAGACGCAATTCGTGCACGGGCGGAACGTCCGTCCCGCTCGGGATTCGTAGCACGGGCGTCTCGCCCGTGCCAGATTGAGGTGGAATTTCCGGGAATGGAATCAGAGACTCTTCCTCAACGGTATGGCCGCAACTCCGGGGCAAAAATGCGGCGGGGAGCGTACCTGCCCCACGTGACGGCCGATAACGCGATGTATGCAGTCACTTTCCGCCTCGCGGACTCAATGCCCAGATCTCTGCTCGACAAGTGGAGAGCCGAACGGGAAGATATCTTGCGGTCCGCGCAACAAGCGGGCCGGCCGTTGTCCGCGTTTGGAACGAGACGATTACGAGACGTATTCTCCCGGGAAGTGGACCAACACCTCGACCGCGGTGCGGGGGCTTGCTGGTTGAAAGACGATTCCATCGCTGCGGTTGCTGCGCTGGCGCTCTGGCATTTCGATGGAGACAAGTACCTGTTGCTGGCCTGGTGTGTGATGCCGAACCACGTTCATGCTGTGGTTCGGCCCGAGAAAGGGCACGAGTTGCCGGACATCGTCCACTCATGGAAATCGTTTTCGGCGAAACGCGCGAACGAGATGCTTCGCCGGAGAGGGCGTTTCTGGCACACGGAGTACTACGACCATCTGATTCGGAACGACCGGGATTTGGAGCATTCCGTCCAGTACGTACTTCAGAACCCGGAGAAGGCGGGGCTGAAAAACTGGCGATGGACGGGGTGTGCTGACGTGTGAGCAGGTTGCAGCCCGGCTCAGGCACGGGCAAGATGCCCGTGCTACGGGAGCTCTGCTTCCCGGGCAGATCGTGGGCTGTCTTTGTGACGTATGAACCGCAACGCGTAGCACGGGCGTCTCGCCCGTGCCGGGACCTGGGCCGTTACTCCGGGTCCAGTGCTGCCAATACGGGCACCGGCGGTGGCAAGCACGTTCGCACTCTGGTGCCCCGGCACCTTCGATGGTTCGACAGGCTCCTGCGCGCCCTTCGACAAGCTCAGGGACCGCGCAGGCTCAATGACCGGGTGCGGCTCTACTCAACTTCGTCCAACGCGCCGCAACCATGCGTCCAGTGGCCGCCGGTACGGGTAAGCATCTGGTCGGCGGCTTTGGGGCCCCAGGTGCCGGGTTCGTACGGCTGGACGTGGTATTCCGGGTTCTTCTCCCACGCGGAGTGGACGGAATCCACGATTTTCCACGCGTACTCGATTTCGTCGCTGCGGGCGAACAGGGAGGGGTCGCCATTGAGGGCGTCGAGAAGGAGGCGCTCGTACGCCTCGGGAATGACGCGCTCGGCGAACCACTTCTCGTAGCTGAAGCCCATGTTCGCCGCCTGCATCACCATTCCGGCATCAGGCACTTTTGCGGAGAAGCGCAGGTGGAGGCCTTCGTTTGGCTGGATGCAGAGGGTGAGGCGGTTCGTGAAGAATTCGCAGTGATCACCGAACAGCTGATGCGGGGGGCGGCGGAACACGACGCTGATCTCTGACGCCTTCTGCGCCAGCTTCTTGCCCGAACGCAGGTAGAACGGCACGCCCTGCCAGCGCCAGTTATCGATGAGCAGGCGCACGGCGGCATACGTAGGTGTTTCGGAACGCGGCGAGACACCCTTTTCTTCGCGGTACCCGCTGTATTGCCCCAGCACGACATCGCGCAGGAACCGTTCCTCGTCTATCGGGCGGATTGCCTGCAGGACCTTCACCTTCTCGTTCCGGAGTGCGTCCGCCTCGTAGGTGTACGGCGGCTCCATGGCGATCAGGGTGAGCAATTGCAGGAGGTGGTTCTGAAACATGTCGCGGATCACGCCGGCGGTCTCATAAAACGCAGCCCGGTGGCCCACGCCAACGGTCTCCGCAACCGTAATCTGTACGTGATCCACGTACCGGCGGTTCCAGAGGGGTTCGAAAATGGCGTTCCCGAACCGAAAGACGAGGATGTTCTGCACCGTTTCCTTGCCGAGGTAATGGTCGATGCGGTAGACCTGTTGTTCGGCAAACACGTCGTGCAGAGTTGCGTTGAGGGCGACTGAGGAGGCGTAGTCGTGCCCGAACGGTTTCTCCACGATCACGCGCCGGTAGCCGGTTTTCTCGGTTTCCGCCGCCATGCCGGTGGTGCCGAGCATGGTGACGGCGAGCGCGTAGAACTCGGGCGCGGTGGCGAGGTAGTAGAGGCGGTTGCACTCGCCGCCCGTAAGCGCGTGGATAAGCTGCTCCAGCGCGCTGAAGTCGTTGTGCCGGGCAAGGTCGCCGGGTTGGTAATGGAGAAGGGGTGCGAAGTCCGTCCAGGTGCCGGACGAGAAATCCCGCGGCGCGAACGTCTGGACTGCGTCCCTCATCTTTTCACGAAAGGCGTCGTCGGTGAAACGCGTTCGGGAAAAGCCGATGATGTGCGTCCGTTCCGGCAGGCGCCCTTTGCGGAAGTTGTTGAACAGCGCCGGGACGAGCTTCCGGGCGGTGAGATCGCCGGAGGCTCCGAATATCACAATGACGTTGTCCTTCATGGCCTTACCTACCCTCCGAGGCGCAGGTCTGCGTCAGCTCGGTGAACTTTCCCACATCCCGCGGCGTTTGGTAAAAGTAACACGGTTTGGCGCCTGAGTGAACTGAGCCGGTACGACAACCGGCGTTCGGCCGCGCAGGCGTTTGGAGGAACGAATTCACACCTCACAGTCAGAGTGATAGGGAGACGTGCGATGGGAACGGAAAAGACGACAATCGGCAGGGCGCTGGGGCAGATCCCCGGCGGAGTCTTCATCGTCACCGCGGGAAAGGGCGAGAAAGGCACCGGTTTTCTGGCGTCGTGGGTACAGCAGGCAGCATTTGAACCTCCGCTTATCAGCATTGCGGTGAAACAGGGGAGGCCGATTCAGGCGCCTATCGAATCCGGAGAGCCGTTCGCGGTACATATTCTGGGCAAGGACCAGAAGAAGCTTGCCGCGCATTTCGCGAAGGGGTTTGCTCCCGGGGAAGCCGCGTTTGAAGGGGTGGGGGTACGGACGGGCGTTACCGGGGCTCCCGTTCTTGACGGAGTGAATGCATACCTCGAGTGCAGGTTCTACGGGAAAACCGCGGCGGGAGATCATGTGATCTACCTCGCCGAGGTGGTCGCAGGCGCCGCAGTGGAAGGTTCTGAGCCGGAGGTGCGGGTTCGCAAGGACGGGTTCGCGTACTGAAGCGCGGGGAAGGTAGCGCGCGAAGGACACGAAGCAAGGGGTGCGCATCGCGCCGGAAGCCTGGCGAAACGTCGCGTGGGGGGCAGGCCCCTGCTCTCGCGCCAGAAATGCCGTAGGGGCGCTTCGCGAAGCGCCCCTACCTGCGAAAAAGGCACCCTGGCACCACGTGAGCGTCAGCGAACCAGAACGAGCTTTGGTGAACCAGAGCGAGCGTTAGCGAGCCCGGCGAGTGCTAACGAGCCAGCACCATCCGCTGCGTCGCGTCTTCGTCCCCCGATCACCTCAAGCGTACCACCCGGTAGATATCGACCCGCGGCACCGTGAACCGCACGCGCCCGCCTTCCACCACGAACGGCAACGGCTCGGGATCAGGATGCCACGGATCGGCCATCTCGACGCTTGAAACGCGCATCCCGTCCGGGATGGGCAACGAAACCACCGCATTCTCCACTGGCACCGGCTCCACCTGCTCCGGCGCGATCTCGTGGATATTGCCGTAGAGCGAGGAGACCGGCACGTTGTAGTTGAGAAGATGCACCACGAGCGAGCCGTCATCGCCTGCCCACGCGGATACGCGAAGCGTCGCAGGTGCGTTGGGCAGGACGCGCAGATCAAACCCCGCCAGCTCGGAGAGAATGGTTGCGAGGCGGGGGTCATCGTGCGTCTCGTGCTTCGACGCCTCGACGATTTGCTCATACACGCCCTTTTCGAACAGGCCCTGCGGGTTGATGTCGACGATATCGTGGATCTCTTTCGTGCGTTTCGGCAGCCAGGCGAACACATCCCCGATTGCGGCGATGCTGCCTTCCCGCGCGTACGGGGTACTCGGCCAGACCGCCGCGCGAAGCCGTTCGATGGCGTCATTCGCAACCGCCGGGCGGCCGTGCTCATCGAACACGCCGGTGTTTCCGGTGATAAGCACGTTACCGCCTCCTGCTGCGTACTCCAGAATCGCCTTCCGGCCGGCAGTTGACAGAAACTCGACGTGCGGGATGATGACAACGTCGAATCGCCGCAGCTCATCCACAGTGACGTTTGCCTCGTTGAACAGGTCGAACAGGATATGGTTATCCGCGCAGTAGTGCGCCAGCGCGTATACCTCGCGGATGTGGTAGGTGTTCTCCATGTGCACATTGTCGTAGTCGTAGAGGATGCCCACCCGGGCGTGCGACGTGCGGCCTGCATACCAGCCGGTGTGCCGCTCGTAGAACTGGCCGTAGGCATTCCGCGTTTCCGGGAATTTGTAACGCGCTTCGATGAAGATGCCGTCGCTGGACCACGTGGCGGCCTCTGCCATCGCCAGTTCCGCAAGCGCTCGGTACTGGACGCCGAAGTACGCCAGCACGCTCGCGCGAGCGCCTGCGGCATTCGAGTATTTGTACGCGATGACGAGGTCGAGCGTATACCCCGGCGCCAGCGTGCAGGGCAGGTAGTTTTGCTCGTAGAAGATGATGTCCTGGCTGTTGGCCCAGAGGCGGACATTCTTCCCCTCGAGCCGGCGTGAGTCAACGTTCCGGAACCCGGTGATGGCGCCCCAGTTCGGGTTGAGGATGAAGTCGGGGCATAGTTCATCAAGCGCCCTGTGAAGCCGATCGTGCCATTTTGCGATGGACCACGCCCAGAACTTCTGCGTATCCGCCCAGAGGCACCGTTGAACCGGGGTTTCGATCCCGAGCGACGACACATCCCCGGTGCGGAGGATGAGCGCCACTTCCTCTTCCGAATACTGCTTCCGCAGGCTGTCCACCCAGTAATCGTGGGAGCGTCCCCAGTGGAAGCCATTCCCGGCTTCAGACGGCACGCACTTGTCTATGTCATCGGTGCCCATGAGCTTCGCGAAATGCTCGGGGTCGCTGGCCTTTGC
>JAKPPK010000033.1 GCA_029547385.1 Candidatus Latescibacterota bacterium | reverse complement strand
GGCATCGCGCTCGATGCCCTTGTCCGTGGCATGCTGGTCGACCAGCTGGGCGATAACTTCAGCGTCCTGCAGGCGAGCGCATGGCTCAACCGGAAAGAGGTTCGGGATCATTACGGCATCAAAGCGTTCAACGCGAAGACGTTGTACCGGGCGGTGGAGACGCTTGGACGGAACAGGGAACGCATCATCCGTGAGCTCCAAGACAGCGTCCTGGAGCTTCTCGGACGCCCGAAGACGGATGTGCTGCTCGATTGGACGTCCATCGTCTATTACGGCGACATGGCGAAATTGGCGAAGTACGGTTACTCGCGCGATCATCATCCGGGCGAGCGTCAGCTGACGCTCGGGGCGGCGCAGCTGGCGGCGCCTTACGACGTTCCTATCGGCCTTACGGTCGAGGCGGGGAACATCAACGATCAGGCACACATGAGAGCAACATATGGGCAGGTCAGAAGGCTCCTTGAACCGGGCTCCCTGGTCGTGTTCGACCGGGGAGCGAACGACAAGTCGAACCTTGACCGGATAGAACTGGACGATAACGACTACCTGACGGCAAAGAAGCTGAACTCGTCCGATGACGCGGTGTTTCACACGTTCTCCGAGAACAGCTGGGAGCGCATAGACGCCGAGGACGGCGTCTATGCTCTGAAGCGGACGTTCCCCAGCCGAGTGAACTACTACTTTTTCTCCGAGAAGCTTAAGAATGACCACCTCAAGTCGCGCCGCCGCAAGGCGGAGCGACTTCTTGCCGAGGCGGTCGTCATCCAGAAAAGTCTGGATCACGGCAAGAAACTGCCCAAGCGGTTCCGCATCAACAATCCGCTGGTGGACGTGCGTTATGATTACCAGACGAGACTGACGGAAATGAACGAGGAGGAGGCGCTCCGCCTCCTCCTTGAGGACGTAATAGACGGTCGGGAAGGCTGTTTCTGTCTCACCTCGAGCAAGGACATGGATTCGGCGGAGGCGCTGCGCCTCTACCGCAGCAAGGACGCCATCGAGAAGCTCTTTCATTCGCTCAAGAGCGAGGTGGAGATCAAGCCCGTCCGCGTTTGGACGGAGGACGCCGTGTACGGCGTCCTCCTCGTCGGCTTCATCGCGCAGCTGATGATCAGTTTGACACGTTATTTCGTAAAGCCAGTGAAACGCATGTCAACGAAATTCATCATTGACGCGTTGAAAAAGTTGACAGTTACGGTGGTTTCGGCGGGGAACGGACTGAAGAAGCGGTTCTATTCGAACTTCAACGAGGTGAACAGGGCCATTTTGGCCAATTTTCTATCCGAAACGTAGCGGAAAACGCCCGTTACCGGGCGTTTTCGATGAGGCTGATGACCTCATAGACCAACTGTCAACATCTAAAA
>JAKPPK010000032.1 GCA_029547385.1 Candidatus Latescibacterota bacterium | reverse complement strand
GCACGCATAACGATGTGGATTCGTTCGGTATCATCGTCCGGCGGATCGAGTGTGTACCCGTCAAATGCCCCCAACACCGACCATTCGAACGCCGGTATGCTCTCCAGCACCTCTTTGAGCGAGAAAATCTGCTGCCGGTGCATTTCTTTCACTCGCCCCGGTAAGTCGGGCCCTTCAAAAACGAACTCATTGGTCTGTGTGCGAGTTTCGGGGTGATACACACTGTGCCTCGAGATCATGTACCCGTCGTGACGTTCGCGATAGCGGTAGTCTCGAAAATACCGGAGCGAATTTGCCTCGGTGGTAACGTCAAAGATCGCGATACCTCCAGCGCGAACAGCCTTGCGGAAGCTGCGGAAAGTTACCGCAAGCTCTCCCGTATTGCTGCAGTAATTGATGCTGTCATACACGCAGAGGACAACGTCCGCTTCGCCCTGCGGAAGGCTCTTCATATCCGCCACGGCAAATTGCGGAAGATTCTCGTCTCTCGCACGGGCCTTTGCCTTTGCCACGGAAATCATCGCTTCAGACAGATCGTACCCGGAAACGGAGTACCCGCGGTCTGCCAGGATCAGAGCCAGCGCCCCGGTTCCGCACGCCGCTTCGGTTATTTTGTGAGGATTTGCTCCGCACCAACGGAACAATTGCTCTATGTAATCCGCCCATTCCACGTAATCAACGTGCCGCATCACGTAGTCGTACAATGCAGCGAGCTGGTCATAAGGGGGTTTTTCTATCACGTCGCGCCGCAGGAATGCCATGAATCACCCTCTCTCCACAGCATTGCTGGCAGTGACGGCATAACAACTTCGCGCCGATGTCTTGCTCATAGATTTGCGCGGCAATTCGGTCAGCGTGAACCTCAAATCCTCGTCGGTGAAACGCACCCGAATGAGATCCCCACTGCGAACCGACGATGACGGTTTTGCCACCTTGCCATTGAGCTCTACGATTCCGTTTTCACACGCGCGTTTCGCCTGTTCGCGGGATGAAACGAGGCGCAGACGGAAGAGAACGGAGTCCATCCGCAGAACTGCGCCCTTCGTATCTGCAGCCGCCGGCACCGCCATTACCGTGCCGAAGGGAAGCAGCCTGGCAGCCGCACATCCACGTACATGCGACCACGTTCCTGTTCGAGGATCTCATTGATGCGCGTCTGCAGCTTGCGCTGCCGCACCATTTCCTCAATCTGCCTTCGATCGTCATTCATGTTCATCGCGTGTTCGCGGGTGCGCTCGAGCAGGCGCACGATGTGAAACGTGCCGGGATCAGACTCAAACGGCTGGCTGGTTTCGCCGACACTCAACGTCGCCAGAACCCGACCGAACGCCGGCGGCAACGCGGAGGGATCCACCGGCCCGATGCGCCCCCCGGTCTGCCGCACGCTCTGATCCATCGAGTAGATCCGCGCCAGTTCGCCGAAATCCTGCCCCGCCTGCAGGCGGCGGTACACCGATTGAAGCGTGTCCACAGTCGCCTGGCGATCCGCGGGGGTAAACACTGCGCGCGCCAGGATGTGCCGCGCGTGCACTTGTTCGCCGCGAAATCCGAGATTCTGGATCAGGTGCAGTCCGTATTCCGTGAGAACCGGCCCACTCACCTGACCGGAATCGAGGGAAAACGCCGCCGTTTCGAACTCCGGAACCATCTGGCCTCGCCCGAAAAAGCCAAGATCACCCCCGAATTGCGCACTTCCCGGATCCTGTGAAAGAGCCCGCGCAACCGAAGCGAAGTCCTCTCCGGCAGCCAGACGCTCACGTGCCGCATCGAGCACCCGGCGCGCCGCAACAAGCGCGGAATCCCCTGGCTTCGTTACTCGTGTTATGTGGGCGATGGTTACTGAAGCCGGCACCACTGGAAGGCTATCGCGGTACTGGTTGTAGAAACGCTCCATTTCGTTGAATGTCACGGTGATCTTCTGCCCGTAGGTCTGCGTCAGTTTCTCTCTGAGCAGATATCGTTCCATCTGAAGCCGCAGTTTCGCCCTCAAGTCGCGTTCCGTTGTTCCTTCCTTGACCAGTTGTTCCCGGTAGGCCTCCTCAGTCGGAAACTGGCCTTTGATGTTGTCCAGCTGTTGCCGAAGCGCGTCTTCTACCTGTTGCAGGGTAACAACGACGCTGTCCGCGCGCGCTTTCGCCACGAGTATCCGGTCGTCCACCATCGCCTGAAGTATCTGGCAACGCAATTGATCGCGTTCCGGGGCTGACAGAGACTGGATGCTGCGCCCCGCCTGTATCATCTGCAGGGTGATGTATTCGTCGACCTCGGACTGCAATACCACGTCGCGCTCGACCACCGCAAGAATGCGGTCAACGACCTCTTCCGCGGCAAAACTGGTTCGAAAGGGCAGCAGACTTGCCACGATCAGCAGCAACGCACAACACAAAGGCCTGTTTTTCCGCACAAAGCAACCTTTCCACAGAGAAGATTCGGATCATTGCATTCGCGAAGCACTCAACACGTGACAACTCGTTCATTCCGCTCCGACAGGAGTCCGCGAACCCGGGCTGCGCAACACGCCGGCCGCCGGAACAATCCTGTCTGCGAACACCTCCACATCCTCTTTCAGTTTCAGGCTCTCCGCGAGAGCTGCCATCAGATTCGCTCGTTCTGCAGCCCGCAAGCGGTTCACTACCTCTGACCGGACTTCGTCAAGCGATTTGATGCTGCCTGCCGGCCGGTGCTCGACTGCCTGCAGAATTATCCACCCGGCGTCTATAGGTATCGGGCGGCTTATCTCGTTGTCGGAAAGCCGCTGCAATACCTGCCACACCTCAGGGCTGTATGCGGTTCGAGCCGTCACAAATCCGACGTCGCCTCCGTCCGCGCTTGACGGATCGCTGGAACGCGCGCGGGCAACCTCTGCGAACGTCTCGGGTCTGCGCTGAACTTCCGCGGCCACGCGTCGCGCCTCCTTCGGGTCTTCCAACACGATCTGCCGGACATGGATCATCGCTTCAGTCCGCTTGAAGATATTCCTGTTTTCCTCGTAAAACCTCGTGATCTGTTCCTCGGTGACCGGGGAATCGCGTTGCGAACGGTCGATGAGGGCGTTCACCAAGATGTCACGCCGTGCCGTCTCGAGCTGGAACCTGACAATCGGGTCCCTGTCGCATTCCCTCCGCAACGCTTCCTGGTACAGAAGCTCGCGATTTACCCATCGCGTAACGGCTCGCCTTCGTGCTTCGACCGATTTCTCCTCGAACGCGTCATTGGCAAGCATCCTGTCCAAATCACCCTGTGTGAGCTTCACGTCCCCCACCACGGCAACAGGTTCTCCATCTTGCGACTGGAACCAGCCGCACCCCGCAAGGATTCCCGCCGCGATCAGCCACGCACCCGGCACCAGACGGGCTGTCATCCGCCTCATCTTTCCCCCCAGACAAGTCGCACGGGCTTCTTTGCCTCGGAAGCGTCGTCTTCGATCAAGGATTCCAGAATCGCGGCAACTCGCGCGGCTTGCGCCGGTCCGCCCGGCTCCCCCGACTGTATCTCCATGACCAGATCACCGTTGGACTTGAACTCAACCGGTTCGGGACATCGGCGCACCAAATCCCCGATTTGCGTTGATGTCATCTTCCTGCCGTCTCCGAGGACAATCCGAATCTTCCCGTGCTTATCCACGGCAATCCTGCGTGCGCCGAGGATCCTTCCTGCAACTTTGACCTTCATTAGATCAATCAGGGCGCTTGCAGGTTCCGGAGGACGGCCGAAACGGTCGCGCAGTTCATCGGTAAACTCGTTTACTTCCGCGAGAGTCTGCGATTCTGCAAGGCGCCGGTACAGGGTCATCTTCTGCTCTCCATCACCCACGTACGTGTCGGGCAGAAACGCGCTGACATGCACGTCTACTTCGCAATCTTCCGTTCGTTCCGGAATCTCGCCCTTCAGCTCCTTCACCGCGTCGTCCAGCAGCTTCACGTACATTTCGAAACCGATCGCTGCTATGAACCCGCTTTGTTCGTTCCCCAGCAGATTGCCCGCACCCCGGATCTCCAAATCGCGCATCGCGACTTTGAACCCGCTGCCCAGGTCGCTGAACTCCTCGATCGCGCGCAGCCTTCGTCGTGATTCGGGCGGCAACTTGCGATCTTTGGGAACCATCAGGTATGCGAAGGCTTTGTGGTTGCTCCTCCCGACGCGTCCTCGCAACTGGTACAACTCGGCGAGACCGAACTGATCTGACCGATCAACCAAGATCGTATTGACGTTCGGCATATCCAATCCTGACTGGATGATCATGGTCGTGACGAGGCAATCGAAGCGGTGCTCCAGGAAGTCCAGCATCACCTTTTCCAGTTGGTGCTCGCTCATTTGCCCGTGGGCAACGCGGAACTGCAATTCAGGCAGCAGCTCTCGCAGAAACTCGGCACGTTCCTCGATCGTCTGCACCCGGTTGTGGACGAAAAAAACCTGTCCGGAGCGCGCGACTTCTCTGAGTATTGCTTCCGATATCCGATCCTCGTCGAACGGAATCACCTCGGTGTGAACGGGCAACCTGTCTCTCGGTGGCGTGTTGATTACCGCCATGTCCCGCGCACCCATCAGCGACAGGTAGAGAGTCCGAGGAATCGGCGTGGCCGTCATGCTCATGACGTCTACAGTCTGCCTCATGTGTTTCAGACGTTCCTTATGGCGTACGCCGAAGCGGTGTTCCTCGTCGATCACCAGCAGACCGAGATCACGAAACTCAACGTCATCAGAGAGGAGGCGGTGCGTACCGATCACGATGTCAATTGCACCCCGTTTCAACTGGTACAGAGTCTCTTCCGTTTCGTGTTTGGAACGAAAACGGCTCAGCACATCGACTTTGACCGGGAACCCGGCGAGGCGCTCCGAGAATGTTCGAAAGTGTTGCTGCGCGAGGATGGTGGTCGGTACAAGAACGGCGACCTGTTTGCCGTCGCACGCCGCTTTGAAAGCCGCCCTTATGGCTACCTCGGTTTTGCCGTACCCGACGTCCCCACAAAGGAGGAGATCCATCGGCACGGGGCTTTCCATGAATCCTTTGATCTGCGAGATCGCGCGTAGCTGATCGCGGGTCTCCTCGTAGATGAATGCGGCCTCCATCTCCTCCATGAGCGTGGAATCGGGGCTGAACGCAAACCCCGGGCGGGACTGGCGAATTGCGTACAGCTCAATGAGCTCCTGCGCCAGTTTCAAAACACCCTTGCGGGTTCTCTCCTTGACCCGGTCCCAGTCAGAACCGCCCAGCTTGGAAAGAACCGGGCGTGCGCTTTCGTCCTGCGAATACCGTTGGACACGGTTGATCTGGTCTGCGGGGACGAAAAGGCGGTCCTGGTCGCGGTAAAGAATCCGCAGGCAATCCCGGGAAACGCCGTCCACCGTGATCCGTTCGAGCCCCTGGTACACGCCTATCCCGTGTTCTTCGTGCACCACCAGGTCGCCCGGACCGAGCGCGAACACGTCCGTTACGGGTGTTGCGCCGCGAAACTTCCTGAATCTGTGCCGTCCCTGATACCTGCTGAACAACTCGTGATCGTTCACCACGAACAGCTTGGCGGATGGATACACGAACCCGCCGTGGAGTTTGCCGATCTCCACGGCAATGCGATCCATCGAAGAACCCAGCAGGTCCTCCAGTCTCCGTGCCTGACTCTCGTTCTCCGCAAACAAGACGACCGAAAACCCGCGCTCCGCGAAGGTATCGACGTCGGCGCGCACTGCTTCGAGACTGGAGTCATACCGTCGTGCACTTTGCGCACCGAAACTGGCCACTGCCCCCGGAGGCGAAAGTGAATGGTTGGATACCAGACATCGGGGCGCTATCGTTTCCCGCAGATTCTGCCAACTGTGAAACACTGCGCCGGGAGGCAGGGTTGGTTCCCCGCGCTCAATCCTCCGACTGACCAGCCTCGCAGTTTCCCTGGCGAATTTTTCAGCCTGTTCCGTAATGCTTTCAGGGTCCGACAGGAACACCAGCGCACGGGAATCGAGATGGTCCAGCACGCTCGGTTTTGTGCCCGTCAATACAGGGCACCAGAACTCAATCCCTTCAAAATGAATCCCGAACTCAAGCTTGGTTCTGACGTAATCCAGACTCACGCCGTAGGCATCTTCCGCTCGCTTCACACGTTCGGCGGCGTTTCCCCACCATTCGCTTCCCGCAAGGATCTCCCGCCTCGGCAGGATCTCCATTTCGTTGACTTCGCGCACGGAACGCTGGGTCGCCGGGTCGAATTCCCGGATGGATTCCACTTCGTCATCGAAAAGCTCGACACGGTACGGGTTTTCAGAGCCGAAGGTGAAGATGTCGATGATGCCCCCGCGGCGTGCATATTGACCCATTTCCTGAACCTGGTTCGAAGGTTCAAAACTGAGGCTCCGCAACCACTTCGCGAGTTCGTCCATGTCAAGCAGCTCATTCACTCGAATGACGCGAGACGCGGCTGCGAGAGCTTCAGGTTCCAGTGTCGGACGCAAGAGGGCCACGACCGGGGCTACTATGACTACCGGTTCGCCGACGAGAAGCGACTGCAACGCTTCGAGTCGGAGCGCGGTTACTTCGACATGGGGAGACTTTTCCTCGAATGCGATGAGTTCCCAGTCAGGGAAATACCGTACCGCTTCTTCGCCCAGAATCGACTCGAGGTCGTCTCGCAATTCCTCCGCGGTTTCGGTTGTCGGCGTTACCGCAAGGATCTGGCGATTACTCGTCTTTCTGAGGTGCGCGAGCAAAAACGCGGGAAGCGAACCAGATGCGCCGTGAAAAGGGATTTCAGGGCGGTTCTCGGAAATGGCTCGGAGCAGCGCCTGGGCTGGATCGCTTGCAGCGATGCGAACTCGTATCTGATCAAGCGTCAAAGCGGTCCTTCGGTTCAAGCGGGCGGACATAAACAGCAAAACGCCGGTGATCGTCCATGATCATCGGCTTCTCGATCGCGAAAGTGCCCCCGAAAAACCCGGGGATCACTTATCATAAGGAAACTTATCCGACTCAGAAGTCCAAGCGGCGCAGCTTCTTTTCAACCTGAATCGCCGGGAATCGCGGACTCTTCACCGTGAAAAAGCTCCCGAATCGACAGTTCTGATTTCCAAAGACACGCGAAACCCACTACGACCTCGAACACATACCATAGCAACCGAGTCACCAGGCCGTACGCCAGTGCTGTCGCCTTTCCGATCCCGAACGCACCAAGCGACACCACCATGAAAAACTCGTACGTACCAACGTACCCCGGAGACGAAGGCACGGCCATTCCAAGGTTTACCAACGAGACAGTGAACGCTGCCACTGCCGGTGTCACGTCAAGATGGAATCCGACAAACACGAAGTAGAAAACCGCAGCCATCCCAACCCAGCTTAGGAACGACAGAAACGCGACGAACACCAGACGACTAGGGTCGCGCATCACTTCCAGTCCAACGGCCAGTTGCTCGAATTTGCCCGCCAGTATCCCTGCCCTGTGGGACGCCATGATCTTCGAGAACAAGCTCTCGAGCAACGCAACCACCGTGTCCTTCCCCCACAGAAGAACGCACATCCCCGCGATGACGAGCGCCAGCGTTCCCAGCGCGAACCCTCGCACTTCCGAAGTGATCGCGGGCAGGCGCTCTGGAGGAACCCGGTAGATGGCGAGCAAAAGCAATCCCACAAGGGCCGCAACGTCCATCACCCGTTCCACCACGATCGTGCCGAGGGCGAAGCTTCTCGTCACACCGATCTGACGCCGCAAAATGACTGCGCGGATCAACTCCCCGGCTCGTGCGGGAAGGACGTTGTTCGCGAAAAAACCGATCATCAGAGTGCTGAACGTACGCCAGTTGCTGATTCTTTCGGTGGATTCAATGATCATCCTCCATCGCAACGTGCGCACTACGTACACAAGGAGCAGGATCAAAAACGCGCCAGAAACCGGCAATACGTCCACGCTCTTGAACGCGCTGAGGAACTGGTCGAACGCGATGTTTCTCAGAGCGATGTACAAAAACAAAATGCTGGACGCCGCTCCGATCCACAGGAAGACCCTTCTGCGCACTCAACCTCCGCTTCGATGGCGGCGTTCTGGCAGGCAAGGCTGACGAGCGAAGGTCCTGCCGCCTTCAACAGCGATCATGGAAAGAAACCGCGCCTGTCCAACACCACGTTGTCGTTCACAGGCGCGGCACGAATCGTCGGCTGCCGGGGTACGGCAGCACAATCGGTTTTTCGCGTCGGTCAGGCAGTGCCCCGTCACCAGTCGGCGATGCTGCCATCCTCGTTGTAAAGAATCGGCACATCATGGGCCACATACTCGTGCGCCCGCACGGCCTCCTCGTCCACCTCGATGCCCAGTCCAGGCCCGTAAGGAACCCCGACGCAGCCATTCTTCTGCTCAAACGGTTGCGTGAACAGCCCTTCACCAAGGCTGACAAACTCCTGAATGACGAAATTGGGCGAGCAGACGTCCAGTTGCAGGGAAGCCGCGGTCAGAACGGGACCGTACGGGTTGTGCGGGCCTATGCCGACGGCGTACGCATCTGCCATGGCCGCAATCTTCTTGCCCTCCGTCAGACCGCCACAAATGCTCAGGTCGGGTTGGATAAGACCCACTCCACCAGCCTGAAGGATGGGACGGAACCCGAACTTCGTGAAAATGCGCTCACCGGTAGCAATCGTAACACCCGTGGTTTCTGCAATCCTCGGTATCTGTTCGGAGTGCTCGGGAAGCACTGGTTCCTCGATGAACATGGGATTGTAGGGCTCAACTGCTTTCGCGAACACAATCGCCATCGCAGGGGTGAGTCGGCCGTGGAAATCCAGTAGAATGTCAACACCGTCCCCTACTGCCTTCCGAACTGCTTCAACCTCCCTCTCGGCGGCTTTGGCCCCTTTGACGCCCGCAAGCGCGGGCGTGGCGGGAACCGGACACCATTTCACTGCCGAGAAACCGGCCTCAACCGCCTTGAGTGCATTCTCCGCCAGTGCTTCCGGCGAAGGTCCACCTATTCCGCGGTAAAATCGCACTGAATCCCGACACTTCCCACCCATGAGTTGCCAGACCGGAGCGCCCAGCACTTTGCCAAGAATGTCCCAGAGTGCGGTATCCACACCACTGATCGCGGCATTGAGGATCGGGCCGCCGCGCCAGAAGGCACCTCGGTACATCGCCTGCCAGTGGTGCTCAATCTGGAAAGGGTCTTTGCCCACGAGATACCGTTTCAACTCGGTGATAGCAGCGGCGATCGTAAGCGCTCGATCGCCAAGCGATTCACCCCACCCGACGATCCCTTCGTCCGTGGTTACTTTGACAAACAACCAGCGTGGCGCAAGGGGCACCGGTTCGACGTCGACTATCTTCATTCGCTCACCCTCCCGGGGAGGACCTCATGAAAGCGAAATGACGTGCTGTTTGTACAGGAACCGCTTGATTTTCTTCGTGGAAGTCTTTTCGAACTCTTCGAAACGGATTTCGAATCTTTTCGGTCGCTTGTAGTCGGCGATATTGGCAATGGCGGCTTCCACTTCTTCCCGGACTTTGGCTTCGATTTCTTCTTCGGTGAAAGCCTGTCCGCGGAGCTGCGCCTGCTCGTCGAAGTACTCCTTGTTCGGTACCACCATCGCATACACCTCTTCGCTGGTGGTATTGGCGATCGGTTTCCCTATCACAAGCGATTCGAGCACCCACGGACTCTGGTTGATGTGGAACTCAACCTCTTCGGGATACACATTCTTCCCACTCGCAGTGACAATCACGTTCTTCTGCCTGCCGCTGATATAAAGCCGTCCATCAGCATCCTCAATACCGATATCGCCCGTGTGGAACCATCCGTCCGGGTCTATCGCCGCACGGGTGGCCTCTTCGTTTTTGAAATAACCCGCCATGATCGTCGGCCCTTTGAGGCATATTTCCCCGTGCCCGTCCGGCCCCGGCCGGTCAATCCTCGTCTCCACGCAGGAAATCGGAAAACCAACGCTCGCCGGATAATCGGGATCGAGATTCACGTGAGATACCGGCGACGTCTCCGTAAGCCCGTACCCCTGGTACAACGGAAAACCGAGGCTCTGATACCAGATTGACACGTGTGGAGGCAACGCAGCGCCGCCCGAGCAGAATATTCTCACCGTGGCGAGCCCTGCCTTTTCGCGGAGGCTTTTGAAGAGCTTGTACCCCAACCGGAGGCCGAACTTACGGCCAAGTTTTTCCACACTGAACAGACCCGCGAGCAGAATCCTTTTCGAAGCCGGCGCCTGCGCAAGCTTCCGCTGGATCCCTTCCATCATCTTCTCGAAGAGCAGCGGAACTCCCAGCATGAACGTGACGCCCGTATTCTTGATGTCGTCAATGATATCCCGGGATTTCAGGCTCCTCGCATAGGTGATGGAAGCGCCCGCATAGAGCGGGAGCAGGAACCCTCCGGTGCACTCAAACGTGTGGTGCAGAGGAAGCACTGAAAGAAACGTATCATTCGAGCCGAACTCAAGAACCTGGTAGGTACATGCGGCATCCTCCACGATGTTGCGCTGGGTAAGCATCACGCCCTTTGACTGCCCCGTTGTCCCCGAAGTATAGATGATGGCCGCAAGATCGGTGAGTTTCACTTCGGGCCACGTACTCGGCAGTTCGCCCTTCATCACGTCGCTCATCACGAGGACGTCTTCCCGGTCGGTTTTGTCCATGCAGATGATCAGGCGGGGCATCCCAGACTTCTCACGCACCTCCAGGATGTCGTCCAGGAAGCGTTCGGAAACGATGACTGCCTCGACCTCCGCATCGGTGATGTTGTGCCGGAATTCCGGAACCTTCTGAAGGCTGTCCAGAGGCACACAGACCGCACCGGCGCGGTGCACCGCGAGGTACGCCATTCCCCATTCCGGACGATTTTCACCCAGCATGCTCACGTGTGCTCCGGGCTTGATCCCCAGGCGCATGAGCCCTGCGGCAAGAAGGTCCACACGGTCGCTGAAATCGGTGTACGTCAGTTCCTCGTACCTTCCGTTACGAAACATCCTCATCGCCACGTGTGCGGGATATCTTTCTGTAGTTCGGCGCAGCATCTCTACTGTGGTACAGACGCCTAGGTGGTCGCGCACAGCGATTTTTCGTCCGGAGCCAGCCATAGATTTCACCTCCTGAGGAAAGCAGCCTTCACCGACTTCGCAGGGCGCCTTGGGGCGACCCTGCGCCTAACGGAAGGATGAAAGGATGATCGCCAACGCGATAACGGCGCCAAGCATCAAGACCACGCGGATCAGCGATGCGTTGCCCGTTTTGCCATTCCCTGCCCGTGGTATCCTGATCTTCTCTCGCTCCGCACCCGCGATCTGGGCGCGTCTGCGCGCCGGGGGACGGTAGGTGAACTCCCGCGCTTTCTGCAAAGCCATTTCGCCTGCGCCTTCTCAGTCGCCCGACATGTGGAGCACCCTTACCGGCCGAAGCTCCTGAAACGCTTCAATGTAGTCCCATTGGTACCCTGATTGACCCTGGCCAAATCCGCCCAGCAGCTCCGGGAACGTTTCCGCCCTCATCTGAGCGCTGTATCGCGCAACGTCCGAGTAGCGCGTTCGATACTCCTGCGATCGATGCATCGACATCGCCCGTACCTTGGTTTCCATCGCGTTTTTGTCAAACGGCACTACGTACTCAACCTGATGCGGAGAAAACGTTATCCAGGGGCTTTCGTACTGCCATATGGCGGTGGAAGCCCAACGCAGGTCCTGTTCCGCGATATCAACGATCAGCTGTGTGGAGAGCTTGTGAACCGGATGCATGTCGTCCCGGTGCGCGACCAGGAAAAGCAGCGAGTAGGTGGGATGTCGGTCCCGAAGACGCAACACGTGCTCCCGGGCGGAATTCCGATCATCCGCAGAAATAGTGTGATCGTAGTAAATCCCTTTCAGCTCAAGGAATGCGCTTTCCCTGACGCCGAGTTCCTTGGCTTCGGCCTGGCTCTCCGCCCGACGAATTTCCGTCCGGATTTCCACCAGCCTCTTTTCAAATTCCGCGTCGGGATTCCCTTGGCGTGGTTTGTGCAGCACATAATCCGCGAGAGCTGGATCCCGGGAGCGTATGCGCTCCAACTCCGCCGTCCGCAGGTACTCGTCATCAATTCCCCTGCTCCCGGAAGTCATAACGAGCGTGTACACGGCGGGCTGGTCTTGTCCAGAGTCGCCGAATTTTCGCGCCCAGGAACCACGGTCTGTGAGCCGGCAGATAAGCCCACCCGCTCCCAGCACGGAATCGTCCGGGTGCGGTGAGACAACCATTACGAGCGTCCGCCTGAACAATTCGTAGAAATCGGTGTGTATCAAGGCGCCCCCCGACCAGAAGACAGCGCTGACAAAGGACCGGATCAACGTCCACTAATGTACGGAATGGCAAACCTGGCTGCCACCCGGAAGTCAATGGACGCGGCGATCTATCACGACCCCGGAACCGGGATTCATTTTCGCGCGCCGTTTCATCTCGTTCGCAGCATCGGCGACTTGCAGAATGTTCTGGAATCTCTGCCCCCGTGATTGAACGATCGCGACCGAGATATTGGTGATTGGATACTGGAGTTGCTTCCCGTTACGGTCCAGGGTTCGCACATACCCTCTGGAGCGATCATCCAGATCATAGAGAAGCGGAAGCCTCTCGCGGCCGAGTTTCACTGCGTGCTCTGCCATCATTGCGGAGCGCTCTACCGTCGATACCACCACGAAGTCGTCGCCGCCGAGGTGCCCGAGAAAATCCTCTTCGCTCCCGAACAGCTTCAGGCTTTCCAGGAGGATTGTAGCCGTTTCCACGATCAATTTGTCGCCACGCGCGAACCCGTACCGATCATTGAACGCGCTGAAGTTGTCGAGATCCGCCCACGCAACCGCAAATGGCTCCCGTTTCCGGATACGCGATTCAATTTCCTCGGTGACCACCGCGTTGCCGGGCAGATGGGTAAGCGGATTCGTCTCGACCGCGCCAACGGTACGCCGCAATACCGCTTCCAAACGAGCCGCCAGTTCTTCAGGGTCCACGTCCTTCACGAGGTACTCGTCGGCGCCCAGGCGGAGGCCTTTCAAGCGGTCGTCGCGGCTGGTTCGCAGCGCGGTGAGAAACACGATCGGAATATGTCGAGTTCTCGGATTGCGACGCAGTTCAGAGCAGGCTGAAAACCCGTCCACGCGCGGCATGGAGACGTCAAGTATGATAATGTCGACCGGATCACTTGCCACGATTTTGACACACTCGTCGCCGTCCGACGCTTCGAGAACATCGTAACCCAGAGACACAAGCCGCGAACGCAACAGGAAGCGTGCATCTGGTTCATCGTCGCATACGAGAACTCTGATCTGTGCCATGAAGTCTCCCGGGTGGGCGTGGTGATGTGTGGCGACTAATGACCACACAGGCGCAATCCATCATCTGGAGGCGCGGAAAAATGTGATGGATTTTACAGAATATAGCGTCTTGCCGCGCGGGGTCAACACACCGTAAGGCCGGGTTGCCCCTGTTTTGGCCCTTTCTGATCTTTTTCCTCGCGTGCTTCGGGCAGTACGGTGCCATCGATCCGCATGGGCGATGGCCCCGCGGCACCAACCCTCGGCGGGTTGATCCATGGCCGTTCGTTCCGCGTCTCGCTCCTCCGCGGTTACCGCCCGATCCGTGATCGGCGGGTCCCTGCTTGTTGTTCTCGTCAGCATCGTCACACCGTATTCCGAATACCGCCTTCATTCCGTCGAGCTGTTCCAGGGACAGCTTCCGCTGGGCGCGCTGGCAACGCTTGTGGTGATCGTTCTCCCGCTTCAATGGCTTCTCGCGCGTTTCTTCCCCGCGTGGCGTCTTCGCGAATCCGAGATCCTGTTCATGTTCTCGATGGGTTTCGCGGGATTGATGGTGTATCACATCGGCATGATGGGCCTGTTCCTCAGCATGGTCTCATCCCCCGAGTACTTCGCGAGTCCGGAAAACCAGTACGCGAGATACCTTCTGCCGTACCTCCCGGCGTGGGCGATTGTTCCGAATTCCAACTCCGCCATGACCTGGTTTTACACCGGGCTCCCGGCCGGGGCGGCCATCCCGTGGAGAGTGTGGGTCGGCCCGTTGTTCTGGTAGTGGTCGTTTTTCTTCGCATTTCTCGTGCTCTGCGGATCGTTAACCGCCGTTCTGCGGAAACAATGGTTCGACCACGAGAAGATTCGCTTCCCGCAGGCGGAAGTTACCCTTGCGCTCGTGGAGGGGTCAGGGGGCGCATCGGGCCGAAACACCGTATCCGGCAGCCCCCCATTCTGGGTCGGTTTTGCATTGTCGGCGGGCATCCTCGTATGGAACAGCGTGAGTTACTTCCGCCCTATCTGGCCGCGAATAGATTTTTCGCAGATGGCGCCGTGGGTGCTGAATTTCGGGCCAGGATTCGGCGTAGTAGACCTCGTTCCGGATCCCTTTGTGATAGGAATTTCTTACCTCGTTGATGTCAAGATTCTTTTCAGCGTATGGTTCTTCTTTCTTCTCGGACGTGTGCAACAGGCGGTCCAGGTGAAAACCGGGTATGTCAGCGGGCAGACTGACCTGTGGACCACGAGCGATAATCTGAGCGGGTGGCAGAGCCTGGGTGGGCTTTTCTTTGTGGTTTTCTGGTTCCTGTGGATGTCGCGGGCGCATTTCAAACGCGTTCTGCAGCACGTGTTGCACCCGGAGACGAGCCAGGAGGACGATTCAAATGAAATGCTCTCGTATCGGATGTCATTGACCCTGCTCTTCGCGTGCAGCGTCTACATGGTGCTGTGGCTCATCCATCTCGGCCTGGACTGGTACGTCGCCCTCGTCTTTTTCGTTGCACTTGTGGTCCTTGTCCTCGGAATCACCCGGATTGTCGCGGAAACCGGAATGCCGCTGGTGGGAAGCCCGGTGACAGCTCAGGGGATCACGACCAGGCTTTTCGGGGATGCAGCCCTCGGCCCATCCAACATTGCCGGCCTCGCGGTTACTTACGCGGCCTTCCGTATGGTGGAAGGGTACCCGATGCCTGTGACAATGCATGCCGCTCGTCTCGGAGACAGCGCCGGCGCCTCACGCAGGACGTTGTTTGGCGCGGTGCTTTTTGGCTCCGTCGCCGCGATGCTGGTAATGAGCGTGGTTACAATCGCCCTGGCGTACAACGGCGGCGCGTTCAATTTCGGCGCGCATCACGCGTTCCACCAGATGTACGAAGCATACGACCACATGACGGGCAGGATTCGCTCGCCCTACCCGTGGGATTGGCGTCTGTTCGCGCATTTTGGCGGCGGAGCATTGTTCGTCAGTCTGCTCACGTTTCTGCGGTATCGCTTCGGGTGGGATTCACTCAACCCGATCGGATTCTGCACGGCAACCACGTTCTACCACAGTGCGATCTGGTCGGGTGTATTCATCACATGGGCTACCAAAATCATCGTCCACAAAATCGGCGGTCTGAGTCTGTACCGCCGGTGTTACCCGTTTTTCATCGGCCTTGTGGCCGGACACGTTGCAGGGGCGATTTTCTGCCTCGCAGTGGACTGGATCTGGTTCCCCGGCGCAGGGCATGACATCCGCACGATGATCTACTTCTTCGGGTAGCCTCCCGGGCACCAGGCATTGCATCGCTCTGCCGCGGTGACGAATCTTTTATCAAGCATCCGCGGAACGGGCCGTATCTCGAACCGGCCCGACCTTCACCATCTTCACAAAGGCGGCATACCATGTATGCATCAATCAGAGACGATACGGTTCAGTCGGCTTATCCCGACATCATCACAGGCCTGAAGGCGCTCGGTCTTTCGGCGATCGAAGCGAACTTCACGAGACAGGTATCGCTTCCGTCGCTCACGGACAAGACCGTGTTTTTCCCCGTGACGACAAGCGCCGAAATCGCGGAATACAAGAAGCACCTCGATCAGTACAACGTGAAGATCAGCGCGTTTCTTCTGGCAAACAATCTCAACGCGGACGACCTTGAAGACGAACTCGCATGGTGCACGAAGGCGCTCAAAGTTGCACATGCGCTCGGCGTCAAGGCGGTTCGGATTGACAGCGCCATGAAAGGACAACAGGAGCTTCCCTTCGACGTGCGCGTGGAGAAGTTCGTCAAAGGGATACGCGCGCTCATCGATGCCACCCCGGATGCACCGGTTGACATGGGAATTGAGAACCATGGCTATCAGGGAAACGACCCGAACTTCCTGCACGGCGTGTTCGATGGAGTGGGGTCGAGCCGCATAGGTATGACGCTCGATACCGGGAATTTCTACTGGCGCGGCCACGCGTTGGAAAAGACGTACGCGGTCATCAAAGAATTCGCCCCGCTGGCGAAACACACCCACATCAAGAACATCAACTACCCTGAAGACAAGCGAAACATCACCCGCGAAATGGGGTGGGAATACGGCAAGTACGTCTGCCCGATACCGGACGGCGACGTCGATCACACCATCGTTGTCGGCTACCTGAGGGATGCCGGGTACGATCGTGATCTCTGCATCGAGGACGAATCTCTGGGGAAATTTCCGATTGAGGAAAGAAAGAACGTCCTTCTTCGCGACGCGGAGTACATCAAGGGGCTCGCAAAGTAGGGTGACACAGAGCGATCACGCGTCCTGAGAAAGGGGGACGTCAACCGACGATGTCCCCCTTTCCATTTGCCCGCGCCAGAAGGGAACCGGCCGGTCAACGACGCGCTTAGAACGTGGCGTTTCCTGGACGAACCAGCCAGAGGAACTCCGTGTTCCCTCCCGCTCCTTTGATGGGTGACTCCAGTTCCGCGAGGATTTCTCCGCCCACGGAACGAACTTCTGCCCGCACCCGCATGAGAACGTCCGGCACGCGTTCGCCCGGCAGAACTCCACCCCGCCTTTCCTTCTGAGCCGCCTCGTACTGCGGCTTGACCAGCGTAACGACAAGCCCACTGTCTCTCAGAAGTCGGAACGCCGCGGGGAGAATAAGCCGTTGTTTCGTCCATGCGACGTCGATCGTGACGAGGTCAACCTTTTCTGGAAGCACAACATGCAGCGCATTTGTCCGCTCCATGACGCACACTCGAGGGTCGTTGCGCAGTTCCCACGCGAGAACACCGTATCCGGTGTCGATGGCATAGACTCGAGTGATCCCTTGCGCAAGAAGGCATTGCACAAATCCACCGACATTGGAACCGAAATCCGCCGCAAAAGCACCCTCAAGCCGAGGAAGAACCGACTTCCAGGCCTGGAATGCGGCGGAAAGTTTGTCACCGCCTCGACTCACCCACACACTCACCGCCCGACCGCACCCTCCTTGAGATGAGCTGCAGATCCCAGATCATCCGCCCACTCCACGCCTCCCACGCGCCGGTACACCACTCGTTGTCCGCGGATGGTCGCCACGAGCGACTCCCCGACAAACTCATAGAAAATCTCTTCCCGGTCGAGATTTCCGCCCGGGTCCGAGGAAAGAATCATCAGGTACCCGTTTGAGCTGTAGTAGCCGAATTCTCGGGCGAGGATAGTACCGTCCGCTTTCAGCGCGAAAAACAGGTACACCCGTTTCGACGTGAACGCGAAGCGTGAGCTGTCTGCCTGCGTACCGAGAGAAGAGGGGTAAGGTCCGGACCAGACACCCCATAAAGGGTTCTGCGTACCGGTGGACGAGAGAATGCCACAGCCACAAAGCCACGAGAAGAACACCGCCGTGGCAGCCGCTGCAATTACGACGTGCGAACAAAACCCGCGCATACCATTGCCCGAATGCGCCGGGGTGACTCCCTCACGGGGATGCAAAGATGATGGCCACGCCAAGGTCAAGCCCGCGAGGGTTCGTATTGAAACCAATCTGGCCATACAACGGCCCGGCAACGCGGAGGTACACCCCTCCGTTCACGTTGATACCGTAGTCCACTTCGTGCTCGACCCAGTACTGCCCGTTTCTCCCCAATATGCGAAAATCGTCCAGAAACTGGTAAAGGTGGCGTGTTTCCGTTACGCCAAGACCCAGGTAAGCGGTGGTACGATGCGACAACCGCGCCTGCAGACCCGCGTCGACAGTTTTGTAGGTACGGGCGGAGTTGATGAGGCTGTCACCGAACTCATACACCGCCTCCGGAACACTGATACTCTCGTACGTATCGCGCCAGATACCGAGAAAATTCCGCGATACCTTCACGTCGGCATAGGTCCACGAATATACGATCACACCCCCGAGGGTCTGCCTCGGGACATTAGCTGTGAATCCCAGCCCGGCAAGTCCTCCCGCGCATGCCACGTGGGGTGCCAGAATGAGAAAAAGCCAAAGGCGTTTCATGAAAACAGGATTCCGGGGCAACCCGGGCACGCGCCATGGTTGCGCAATCAGCGCCCGGGCGATCCTCTCGTGCCTATGCAGTCTCAGAGGTGAACACGATCGTCCCGAAACGCTCCGGATGGTGGAAATTTACCTCGCCCGTGGGAGACCATGCCGTGTATTCCTGCCATTCGTATCCCTGCTCAATCCGGTAGAAATTCCCACGCCAGGAATCGCCACTTTTGGGCGGGATATTCGGAGCCGTAACCAGTTCCCGGAATGGAATCGCACACTCCATGGTCCAGGACCTGTCCTCGGAAAGCGGATCGGAGGGATCACCATCCACTACAACGGCGTGTTTCACACCTTCTGCGTTCCAGTCACGAAGCGGTTTGAATTGGCCCCATCGGTTCAGCACGAAGACGTCAGTCAAAGTGTTCAAAGGGTTTACTACGAATTCAAAATACGCGTTTCCACTCCGATTCGGGTCGAGGAACATCTCTACGACCTCCTCCTCCCAGAGTGGCGCGTCCCGCAGGACCATGTTCGCCCAGATGTCGGGATCCACGCAGTGGAAACTGGCGTAGAGGTAAGTGTCATCCCAGAGGAGGCGGACCTCGGTTCGGAATCTGGCTGCATCTCCGGTGTCTGTTCGGCAGAGCGTTACCGGTTCCACTGCAGCCCAGGAACGTTCTGACAGGACTCCATCCACGGTGATCTGTTCAGCCGTCCGCCGACACAATACGAGAGGTGTATCGTTCATCGGTCGCTCCTCCATTTCAGTGATCCTTGCGCGTCACCGTATCCGTTGAGAAGACAAGGGTCCCGAACCGTTCCGGCACGTGGAAATTGATCGCGCCGGTGGGTGACCACGCGGAATACTCGTCCCGGTCGCCTCGGTCTATGCGGTAGAAATTGATGCGCCACGCATCCCCGTTCCGCGGCGGAATGTTCGGCGCCGTGGTGAAATCGCCAAACGGGATGGCCCACTCGGCCGTCCATCCTCGATCGCTGCTTCCCCTTCTCCGCGGGTCGCCGTCCACCCGCACGGCATGGCGAATGCCGGAAGAGTTCCAGTCCAGCATGAACTTGATCGCGTCCCGTCGACCAGTCCTGTTGAGAACATAGAGATCAACGAGCGCATTCAACGGGTTGATTTCGTATTCAAGATAAGTCCTGGAATCGCTGTCGTCATCGACAAACACTTCCACCACTTCCTCATCCCACAAAGCACCATCGCGCTCTTCAATCGTCGCCCACACATCGGTATCAACACACTCAAAGGCTACGTAAAGGTATTCGTCGTCCCAGAGAACCCGGACACACGTCGGCTGTTCCGGCACGGCCCCTGATTCGGTCCGGACGAGGCGCATCGGCTCCGCCGCTCCCCAGTCGGGTTCATCGAGGATTCCGTCTACGGAGATGGGCCGTGCCGTTCGACGGCACACGTATACGGGGAGCTCAGGCAGCGTCAGGGTGGACATAGTCATCACATCCGTTCAGGTGTTTTCATGCACAGCAGATGAAGCGCACTGGAGATCACGACGCGAGTGGTATTTACCAGCGAAAGGCGCGCTGCGGAGAGCTCGGGTTCCTCCCCCAGAACGCGGCACTGATCGTAGAACACCGTGAACGCGCGGGCAAGGTCTACGGCGTAGCGAGCGACGCAGGAAGGCTCATACTGGGCACACGCTTCCTCCACCACCTCAGGGAACCGCGCGAGCTCCTTCACAAGCGCCCACTCCGCATCGTGCGTCAAGAGCTCGACGTTCGCTGCCCCGCGTGGCTCGTCCCCGGCCTTTCTCAGGATGCTGCAGAGACGTGCATGCGCATATTGCACATACGGTCCCGTTTCGCCGTTGAAATTCAGTGCGTTATCCCACGAGAACTCCACGTCCTTCGTGCGACGATGGTTCAGGGTCCCGAAAATTACGGCTCCGACACCCACCGCCTCGCACACCTCGTCTATTTCCGCCGCAGGAACATCGCGAAAAAGGGTCTGGTTCGCCATCACAGTTTCGCGCACTTTCTCTGTTGCACGGTCGAGCAACTCGTCCAGCAGGATGGCGCCACCTTTGCGCGTGGACATCCCGTGCACGTGGCCGAACTGCACGTGAACGCACCTCTTCGCCCAGTCGTACCCCATCAGTTCGAGAGTGGCAAACAACTGCCTGAAATGAAGCTCCTGGTCGTGGGCAACCACGTAAAGGCACAGGTCGAAACGATAGTTTTCCGCACGGTACCGCGCCGCCGCGATGTCGCGGGTTGCATAAATCGTTGAGCCATCACTCTTCCTGAGAATGAGAGGAGTCTTGATCCCTTTCGAATCGAGCGGCACGATGAGAGCGCCATCGGAAACCTCCGTGATTCCTGCCTTCTGTACCTCCTCAATGGTCTCTTGCAGCATCCCCTCGTAAAACGCCTCGCCAAGGTAGGCATCGAACTCAACATTCAGCCGCGCATAGGCGCGGTTCAACTCCTGAATCGAAACGGAACGAATGTGCTCCCAGAACTCCCGGGCTTCTTTGTCACCCGTTTCCAGCTTTCGAAACCACTCGCGCGCCTCTTCCTCCAGCCCGGGGTTCTCGGCTTTTTCCCTGTGAAACCGCTGGTAGAGGTCCACCATATGGGCAATGGGGTGTCTGTCAAGCTCCGTTCCGTCCCCCCAACGCTTGAACGCAGTAATCTGCTGCCCCACCGGCGTGCCCCAGTCACCGAGATGATTGATGCGCACCACGCGGTATCCCTGATACGCAAACAAACGGGAAAGAGAGCCGCCGATTATCGTGCTGCTGAGATGCCCGACGTGAAACGGTTTCGCCATGTTCGGGGATGAGAAGTCCAGGACCACGCATTTCCCGTTGCCGCTCGAAGAAGAGCCAAACTGCTCTCCCTGGTTGCGTACCTCCTCCAGCAACGTACTGGTGAACGGTGCTCGATGGAGCCGAACGTTCACGTAGGGCCCCACCGCAACGGCCGAAGCGATGGCGTCGTTTGAATCCACACGTTCTGCGAGTTCTGCGGCAATTTGAGCGGGCGATTTTCGCAGACGCTTCGCAAGCACAAAACACGGGAACGCGAAATCCCCGAGCTCGGCACTCGGAGGCGGGCACAGAAGGCCCGCGACCTCGCGCTCTTCCAGTTCGGTTGCCTCCGCAAAAAGACTTATCAATGGCGCGAATACTCTCGTCATAGGTTCGCTCTCTCGATCACCTTTCTTTTTTCATCGACGAGGGAATTCCGGCCCGGATAAACCGGCCTTCCCCCGATGCATTGGCCCTGAATAAGGATACTGACCGCCACCTCCCTCGGCCAATCGCCGCCGACGACGGATTCCAACATGGATGCCCGTCAATTACCTTGTTAATGTGACACTGAGGGAGGAGCTTTGCTTCTCGCATGGTCTTTTGAGAGGGTTCCGTCGGCACGGGTGCGACAAAAGCGACATTCGAGAACGGTTCACGGCAGGGATTGGCTTCGTCGCCGGAACGAAAACGCGATCGGGCACTGAATCTGGGGGCATCGGCTGGAGTGGATCATTACGTCATCGTTTCGGTAACCGCGCCGCGTGAGTTCCTTGATGTCTTGACGGATTGCGCCGCGGAGCTCGGAACTCTCGGTTCATGTGAATCCGGGGACGACCCGGTCAATCTCACGTTCTACTTCCGTCCGCCACTTTGCGAAGAAGCGGTTCGCTCCGCCTTTCTCGAGTCGGTACCGTCCCACGCCGACGGCATGGTGCAGGTATCGTTCACGACGGAAACGGACCGCGACTGGGAACAGGAGTGGAGGCGCAATCTTCATCCTCTGCGGGTGGGTAGGACGTGGTTGGTGCACACCTCTTGGCAATCGCCAGCAGGATACCCGACCCGGATACCGATCGTCATAGATCCGAAGATGGCGTTTGGTACCGGAACTCACGCAACCACGCGGCTTTGCCTAGAGGAGCTTGAGCGGTTTCCTCTGAGAGGTACGCGCGTGCTCGATGTGGGCACCGGAACCGGCATTCTCGCCATCGCCGCCGCCAGGTCCGGCGCAGAGAATGTGATCGCAGTGGAAATCGACCATGAGGCGATCGCGTGCGCTCGGGAAAACCTCAGCCTCAACGGGATAGGGAACACCGTAACGCTTAGGGAAGGAACAATCGCCGCGGTTCCCGAACACGGTTTTGACCTGATTGTCGCCAACATTGAGCTCCGCACGCTCATCGCAGTGGGAGAGG
>JAKPPK010000022.1 GCA_029547385.1 Candidatus Latescibacterota bacterium | reverse complement strand
GCGCGAAGCTGCCCTGGGGCCGCCTTGCCACCATTGAGGAAATCGGGCAGGCGGTGGCGTTTCTTGCCTCGGAGAAAGCGGAATACATTACCGGTTCCGTGCTCAAAGTGGACGGCGGCTTCACGCTGCCGAGGGCGGGATGACGGCAGACAAAGTAGAGCCCCAACCCCGTCATTCTGAGCGCAGCGAAGAATCTCTTGTCGCAGCCTCGCCCCCACCTCGTGTCCTTCCGCGCGCCTCCGCCCCCGAAACTCAGTAGGCAAACCTGTCCTTCCGGACCCGCACGTCCGGCTCCCCGCCGTCCGCATGCCCCTCTGTGGAAACCTACCTCCCTTCGTCCACCACGAACGAGTACAATCTCGATCGGTAGAGATAGAACCGCAACCGAACGACCCGCCCGGCGATTTCTGAAAGCCGTTTCCCGCACGTCCATTGCACGGGCACGCGGAACCCGTTTTCCCGTATTTCGACGGCCTCCTTCGCGCTGAACCCTTCCAGCGGATTCCCGAAGGGATCCGTCACCTCGACCTTGATCATCCCTTTCGCGGCGTTCGCGTTGATCTGCAGTTTTCCGCCCTCCAGCCGGAACGGTTTCGTGATGAGCGCACCGACCTCATCTCCCGCCACGCGCGCGACGAATCGCTCCTTTGGCAGTCGCGCAACGCCCAGGCCTTGATTTGGCGACGGAATATTGTGGCTGCTCCCGTGGCCGTAATAGTAGATCCGAATCTCGTCGCCCAGCACCACGAACGGGGGGTTGACCGGACGTAGCATCCCGCAGTCGAACGCGCCAATAATGCCCCGGCGGAGGAACACGGGCCGGTTCGCAAGGCGTTCCCATTTCCACCCGTCGCGGCTGAATACGAGCTGGGTATCGATGGTGTCGGATTCCTGAGGAGTGCCCGGCGCGCGCCGGTTCCCGCACGAATCGTACAGCTCCAGAAGCCCGATGTACATCCCGAGATACCTGGCGACGCTTATCGAGTAGAGCCGTGGCGGGTCAAGCTCGTCAGGACGTATGATGACTTCAGGTTCGGTCCAGTGGAGGAAGTCGTCGCTTTCCGACCGCGCGATCCGTCGGTTGCACCCAAGCCCTTCATGAGTGTCCCGAAAGATGCGCAGCGTCCGCGTATGCACGTAGGGTGCAGGCCGCAGGTAGCGGTGGATATACTCCTCCGCCTCCTCATACGCCTCGAAGTCATCCTCCGAAGGAAATCCGATGCCCTCGGGAACCCCGAGCTTGTCCCCGCCCGCGCCCTTCATTACCCGGGGATCAGGGAACCCGATATCCTCCGGCAGTACTCCCCTTCCACCCGCCAGAACCGTCGTGCGGCGAAAGTTGATGTACTTGCCGGTAGAGTCATCCCGAAGCACCATCCCGTTGCCGTCATTGGATGCCCGGAGAATGGATTTCTCGCCCGGGTGGTCTTTCCAGTGAATTCCGTCGGGCGAGAATGCCGCAAAGGCCCTTCCTTCCGACTCAGGCGTTCCCGCGCGCTTCGTCATCATCTTGTAACGGCGGGCAGGATCGGGGTCATGCGGGTCCTTCAACACCGACCCGAATCCCGTTGTTTCAATGAGGTTGTTCCGCGTGGATCCGTCGGCCTCAACCAGTCCCAGCTCCGGTTTCTCCCAGTGCAGCCCGTCGGACGAAACAGCGTAGGCCCCCTTCGCTTCGAAGGTTCCGGGGATGCCGATGCCGTACCACATCTTGAAAAGCTTTTCCTCCTCGTCGTAGATAACCGTATCACCTGCGGGAAAAATGGGGTTGCCGAGGTACTTCACCGGTTCCTCGGGCGACCGCCGGACCATCCAGACGTCCTCTACCACGTAGTCGTCAATAAGCAACTGCGGCGTCGTGCCGATTTCAAGGACTCGAAACGGAGTTTCCATCGGTATGCCCCAAACTACAGAGGGAGGACTGCGAAAAGGGAAGCGCCACATCAAAACTACGCCACCGGGCTCGGATGTGGAAGACGCGGGTTTCAGTGCCGGACTTCTGAAGCAGGGCCCTGGAGAGCCGTAGTGGATACTGAGCCCATTGCAAGGCCCCTTGCGGCCTGCCGGGTAATGGTGAACCGAGAGTCGTGCTTGCCTTTTGGCCCCGATACACCGCCGTGTGTAAATTTCTCACATTCACTGGCTCTTCACAGTCCACCACAGGGAGGTGTTCCATGGCAAGAACCGTGCTCGTGGTGTACCACTCAATGGGCGGCAACACGGCGGCTGCCGCAGAAATTGTGGCCGAGGGGATCCGATCCGTTGCCGGTGCAGACGCAGTAGTAAAAACTGCCGCGGAAGCCGGTCCATCTGATCTGCTGGCCTGCGACGGAGTCTGTTTCGGCTCACCCGACTATTTCAGCTACATGGCCGGGATGCTCAAGGATTTCTTCGACCGCACGTTCTACCCGACGCAGGGGCAGGTGGACGATAAGCCCTGTGCCATCTTCATCACGCACGGGGGCGGCGGGTCAGCCTCCACAAGCGTGGAAAAGATCTGCCGCTCGTTCAGGTTCAAACAGGTCGGCCAGACGCTGCTTGTGCGCGGCAAGCCGGACGATGCGGCACGAACAAAACTGCGCGATCTCGGCGCATTGCTGGCGAAAACAGTTCTGTGATGTGTCGTGAATGCGCAGAAAGGTAACGAGTGACTGGTTGTGGCGCAAAAAACAGCGTAATCGCGTATCTCGTGTTGCCAGCCGCGTTGATTGCAGGGTGTGGACCAAAGCCCGCGGGGATTGCTCCACCGGTCGCTCCCCCGGCTGAGTTTTCCGCCGCGGGAACGCAGGAAGCGGCGGATCGGTGGTGGCAGAGTTTCGGAGACGCGGCGCTGAACGAAGCCGTTGAGCGCTCCCTCGCAGACAATCTTTCTCTTCGGGGCGCGTGGTTTCGTCTTGCGCAGGCGGAAGCCGCGGCGCGGCGTGAGGGCGCGGGTGCCTACCCGAGCATGTCTCTTTCCGCCGGGGCCGAACTGACGCGACAGCACACCGGCAACGTCGCCACGAACGGCACGGACACGGAATTCTCTCTCGGCGCCGCCGCGAGTTACGAGGTGGATCTCTGGGGGCGCGTGCGTGCGGCTTCCGATGCCTCGCTGCTGGATGCGAGGGCGTCCGCGGAAGACGTTCGCACGGCTGCCGTTACCCTTTCGGCTCAGGTAGCCACCACATGGTTCCGGATCTCCGGACAGGAGGCGGAAACCGCAGTCCTGCGTCGCCAGCTTCGATCGAACGAGGAAATGCTTGAGCTGGTCACCCTCCGGTTCCAGCAGGGGCAATCAAAAGCGGAGGATGTATTACGCCAGCGACAGGCCGTTGAAGCGCGTCGCGGCGACATTGCGCGAGGGGAGGCAAACAGGGCCGTCCTTTGCAACCGCCTTGCCGTTCTGCTGGGCCAGAACCCTGGCACGAGTGCCTTCCGTCCACCCCCCGATCTTCCAGACCTTCCGCCGATGCCTGCGGCGGGTGTGCCGGCGGACCTCATCCGGCGGCGGCCGGACGTCCACAAAGCATATTTTGAGGTGATGGCTGCAGACCGCCGAGCCGCCGCCGCGATTGCCGACCGTTTTCCCCGGATTACCCTCTCCGCCGGAGCGAACACCTCTGCGGAATCCGTCACGGACCTGTTTTCGAACTGGCTTGCCTCTCTCGCGGCAAATGTCGCCATGCCTCTGGTGGACGGTGGAAGGCGCAAAGCGGAAGTGGAGCGAACGCGGGCCGCAACATCGGCAAGCCTTACCGCGTACGGGCAGACCGTGCTCGATGCGCTCGCCGAGGTCGAAAACGCCATCGCCACGGAACGCCGGCAGCAGGAATACGTGACCAGCCTCCGACAGCAGCTTTCCCTCGCGGCAGAGGTGATCAATCGTGCCCG
>JAKPPK010000015.1 GCA_029547385.1 Candidatus Latescibacterota bacterium | reverse complement strand
ACCGCGGGTCTTCCGCGTCGCCATTATCCGATCAAAAGCATTCACCAGCATGTTCCCAGGAAGAATCAGCGTACACGTGCAAACGCCCCTCAGGAGTCGTTATCCTTCCGCGTAAGTCTTCGTCAAATATACAAAAGCTCCGGTTGTCTGGTAACGTGGTCGAGGAAACCTTTCCGAAGAACGGCCACTAGAATCGTGTGACCACCGGTCCATTGCTTTCCACGCGCCACGTGGTATCGGGTTGGCGCTCACATTGCACCCAACCCAGCACTTCCACCACGTCTCCCACCCCGATCTCTTCCACGGTAAAGGCCGATCCAGGCGGAAATGCACGTAGTGTGGACGAATCAACTCTTTCCAGATGCGCGACCGGTTCCTGAGTCGACCACCCACCGCGGATGTTCTTCAACCGCGTACACAGGGTGCGATCGTGGTTGACAAGATGGGCCCCCCGGTAGTACGCACGCGCCGTTGAAATCGGCATCTGCCCCTGAATACGAAAGCCCGTTTCCGTGTGCTCCTTCACGACTCCGTCCCCGATGACGGGCGACCAGTTCAGCCACACTCTGACAAGCTTGCCCCTCGCTTCGAGCACTTTTGTTATTCGGTATGCGAATGAGTCGATTCTTTCGCCCGTTCGCCTTCGCACGTAGAGATAGTCCCCCTTGCCGGGGGACAACGTGCTTTCGGACACCTGGACCGTTACCGCGCGCTCGGCGGGGCAAACAGCAACGATCGATCCGCGCCACCGGCCTGCCCCCCTGGTGATGCCGCGGCCCCCGCAGGTCAAAACCCCCTCGCCGATCAACGTCATTCGGGACACGTCGTTGGCGTCCACCTCGACGAATCCCGCAACGCCCTGAAAAGAGATATCGTCGTCCACCGCGACCACAGAGGAACCGTCTTCCGAACGAAGTATGTAGTGCGCGCCACCGTCAAACCCGACCCGTACGCCGCTCACGGACCCCGAACGGATGAGTGTGGCGTCCTCGATGGGAAGAGCAGTTCCCGTTTCAATCAGGGATACAAAATCGGACCGCAGTACATCACTTTCGCTTCGCTGATTATGACTTAGCAACCAATCCAGTTCGTACGGCGGGTTCTCCACCGGAGCATGCGGCGATCTTCCACGGGCCTTGATCAGTTCACCCGATCCTGTTGTAAGCTGAGTCACGCGAAGTTGTAACCCGTCCGCCGCGTCTAGCAGCCAGTGCGCAGACCAGGGTTCCTCGATCTGCCCGCGGAACACGTCGTAGAGATACGCAAGGCTTTTCGGAACGCCGTCGGGAGGGGTCTGCCCGTAAGCGACATCCTTGCCGGCAACCGTTCCCCCTCCCTGCGCGGGAAGCTCTGCACTCATCGTGAATTCCCCGGGAAGTCCGTGGAAAGTCCACCAGTGGTCGTCGCCCCCCTCCACATGGAACAGGTCCACCGCATAGTAACGCCCGTCGGGGAGGTCGAGAAGGCAGAGTGTCCTTCGTTGCACGCACCCGGGTAATGGTTCCCACTCTCCCGTTTCTCGATTGCCTAGCCCGTACCCGGAAGCCTCGACCACCTGAAACGGCCCGCTTCCGAAAAGGAAGTGTATGCTGTTCTTCCATGCGGGTGGCTCTGAAGCCATGACCTTGACCCCGAAATGGGTGATCCAATTCCCGTCCCACGTATCCATATGCTGCCACGAGTACGGGTACCCCATGTGCCTCAGGATGTTTCGTTTGTGAGCGAAGAGTCCCATGTCCATGGGCTGTTCATGGGAATGCCCCGGGTGATCTCCGTAATAGAGCCATACCCCGCGGCGGTTCTCCAGATCCCCCGATTCCAGTATGCCGAGCCCGTACCCGTCCAGAAGTCGTGAAGGCTGCATTAACCGTGCATCCGGTTCGATCGCTTCGCCAGAAGCCTGCCTGCGAAGCAGCTCGCGCATGGTCGAAAACGTTGTGTCATCAGGGAACAATCTGACGGCTTCGTCATACACCGCCAGCGGGTCCCCTACGTCCATGCAGACAACCGTCCTGCACACCTTCGTGTTGGGGATATCGCCGGAATCGCCAATAAGCGGGTAACCGGTCTGCGCAACCACGCATTCAAACGGGAACCGCAGAACGTGCCAGAATCTTTCGTGTCCGGCAATCGGGTCGTAAGCTGGAGAGGAGTAAAGCGCAGGGTGCTCATTCCGAAGAGCACGCAGGCCGGACACAATCGGAATCAACGCGGATACATGAATACCGTTATACCCGCCAAGCGACTCATATGACGCGCCGTCTTTGTAGTAGAAATTCGTTGGCATCCTCCCCACCTGCCCGCCACCCGAAACGAGCCAGTCCACGAGGCCCTTGCATTCCGGCTGATCCAGCAGGCGTATCAAGTCGAGCATCGCCATCTGGGGACGAGGCAGATTCGACATAAGCGCATCATCGAGGGCAGCCTGCACGCCAACCCGGAACAGGAACGTTTCGATGTACCGCCGAATCTTTTCCCCGTCGGAAAGCGAGGGCATTCTGGCCCGGACAAACGCTATCAGCTCTGAATCGCCGTCAATTCGGTCGAACACCATATCGTATGCACGGGAGAGGTGCTCATAGTGGTACGGCATGTTGATGCAATACTCGTCCATGCCGGAGCCACCTGCGAGGTTTGCGACCGTTCTCGTCTCCCGCGGTCCCCACGAGATCCGGTCCTTGTGTTCCCGGTAGTGCGGCTCTTCCACTACCTCCTCGTATTTGCGGAAGCGGTGTTCTGGAAAAAACGCCAGATAACGGTGTTCACGAGCGATACTGATCAGCAGATACACGATCTTTCTGGCCGCCTTCTGGTCTCCCGTCCCCTTGAAATGCTGCGCGAGAGACTGCACGGTGCCGTACACGAGGCGGATCCGGCGGAGCAACGCGTAGGCGGTGAAGCCGAAAACGGCCCCGTCGGGGCTGTGCCAGCCCCACCCGTCGTCCGGAAAGGCACCACTGGTGTGGTCGCCTTCGGCGAGATTGTTGGTGGGGTACCATTCCCCACCAACCGGACATTTCACATGATACGGCCGGTTCCGTTCGTCCACGATCCACGGGTAATAGGCGTTGTGCGAGTAGATCGCAAGGCCGTGTACAGGGCAGCCTTTGTCGAGGTTTAGAAAGTGCCACCGTGGAATGTCGCACTGCGGTTCGAGATTCCAGATTTCTTCGTCGGGCCACTCCAGCGCTTCGCATGACGTTCTGTCACCCTGTTTTCGTCGTGCGCTTCCCGCGGAGTCAACGGCGTGGCCTTCGTTCACCGAAACCTGCGTCTCACTGTTCCGAACGCCGATTTCGTTCCCGTCAACCAGCGTGTGGCGGTTTTTCAGTGGAACGTACGTCCTCTCCATCGGCCAGATGCGGGGCAGCGGTATCTCATGAAGCCTGGCGTCGTGCTCCCAGTCTGCTTCCGCAATGACGGGCAATCGCACGACAATTGACTCGCTTCCGCTTTCGCATCGGATTTCCGCCGCGGTGGTCGGAATTACGCTCCGGAAATACAAGAAATGCAGTGAGTTGTGCGCCTCAGGCGTTCGATCAACCAGTTCGAGGTGTTTGGAATAGAAACACCGTACGGGTGCATCCGATCGTATGATTACCCTGAACCTGCGCCCTTCGCCGATTCTTTCAGGCGCCCAGACGAGTTCCATACCGCCCTCACGAAGCGTTCCCGCTCAGAAGTGCAAACACAGACCGCGCAACGATAAGCTCCTCGTTCGTGCGGACGACGACGACTTTGACCGGTGAGGCGTCTGTGGAGATCACCCCTTCCTGCCCGGTGTGCGCAGAGTTCCTCTCCTCGTCTAGGGCCACTCCGAGGAAATCGAGCCCATTGAGTATGCGTTTTCTCACATTGACGCCACGCTCCCCGATGCCGCCCGCGAGCCCTATCACGTCCAGGCCACCCAGAGCCGCCGCCATCGCGCCGATGGTTTTTTTTGCGTTGTAACAAAACACGTCCAGTGCGAGGCGCGCACGGTCGTTTCCACTGGCGGCCGCCGCTTCGAGATCACGCACATCACCGGAGGTCCCGCTGATGCCCGCGAGGCCCGCCTCTTTGCACAGAATACGGCGCACGTCACTGGTACTCAAGCCTTCTTTGTCCATCACGTGGAGCACTGCGAACACATCGAGGTCTCCGTTCCGCGTGGAATGATCCACCCCACTCTGAGGGGACATGCCCATGGACGTGTCAATCGACTGGCCGTTGCGAATTGCGCAGAGAGAAGATGACCCCCCGAGATGGGCCGAAATGAGGCGACAGCGGGAGGGGTCGATACCTGCGAGCTTGGGAGCCGTTTCGGCAACATACCGATGGGAAGCGCCATGGTACCCGAATTTCCGAACACCATACTTCTCGGCCCAGGAGTGCGGAACACCGTAGGTGTACGCGTAATCAGGCATCGTAACGTGAAATGCGGGTTCGAACAGCCCAACCAGGGGAAGGTCAGGGAAAAGCGCTCTCATCTGGCGAACCGCGTTCACGTACGGGGGATTGTGCGCGGGGGCGATGTCGTTCAAGGCTTCCATACGACTCACGGCGTCGTCGTCCAGCAGGACGCAGCCGGGAACGCCGTCAATCACCACCGTCTTGAACCCCACCGCGTCAATCTGTTTCAGCGATTCGACCGGGCTCTTCGCGGAGGTCAGGTCGGACATCATTTTCCCGATGGCTGCCGCGTAGTCCGGAAGATAGATCGTGCTCTTTTCCGAATGCTCGCCGCTTGAGAATTCCACGGGAGAAGATGCGCTGTCGATCCGTTCCAAGCGACCTTCTGCCAGAACGCGCTCTTCCGGCATAGCCAGGAGGCGGTACTTGAACGACGTGCTGCCAACGTTTACGACCAGAACATGCATCCTGCCTCCCTCCAACCCGTCGCAAAATCAAACGGGCGCATTACCGTGCGCCCGCCGTACAGAAACTGGCCCGCCATATCTGGTTCACGTGCCACAACTTAGTTCTTGGCTTTGAGCGCCTGAACCACTCGCTTCGTGACCTCTTCCACGAGCTTGTCCTCAGGGATTCCAGAGTCGGGATTGGCACCCGGTCCAAGGTTATCCCGGGCATCCGGCGGGTAAGCATACCCGTCCGCAGCCCGACACCCGATGTTCGGCGTCGTGACGCCGTATCTTGCCCGTGCGGCCAGAAGTTCCTCGGCCTGTTCCTTGGAGAACAGACGCGCTCCACCGAGCTGGCGGGCGATGAAATCTATTTTGGCGAAATGCTCCACCGTTTCCATCTTGAAATACGCGTTGAGGACACTCTGTCCCACCGTCAGCACCCCGTGGAGCTCCATAAGGAAGGCGTCCGACTGATGGATGAACTCGCGCATTTTGTTCGGCAGATCGTCCGTTCCCGGCAATCCGTACTTGGTCAAAGGTATGGTTCCCAACGCAATGACGACCTCCGGAAGCTTGCACTCCCCGAGGTCGAGTCCCGCCAGAGCGTACCCGGTTGCGTACGGCGGGTGGGCATGGACCACGGAAACCACATCCGGACGTTCCTTGTACGCCATCAGGTGAACTTTCATTTCTGTCGACGGCTTACGGTGCGCTGCTCCTTCGAGCTTGTTGCCTTCCATGTCGATCAGGCACAGGTCATCCACGGTGACCAGCCCTTTGCTGATTCCTGTCGGTGTGCAGAGAACCCTCTCACCGTCGACCCGTACGCTGAGGTTTCCGTCGTTCGACGCGACCCAACCTTTGGCGTACACGCGATGGCACGCATCCACAATCTGTTGTTTGAGCTGAAAAAGCGGTATCGCCATGGTTATGTCCCTGTTGCGTATCTCTAATCTCTTCCGTCGATCATGCGCCGTCCGTCCGCGGCTTCCACGTGATCGACAATCCCTATCACGAGCGACCTTACGGGCGCGTGCTTCTTCCGTAGCACCTGTCGCGCGGCTGCGCCCTCCTTGCAGACCAGTACCAGTTCCCCGGCGCCCGCTCCTACGGTATCAACACACACCATCTCCGGGCCCTCTTCGACCCCGTCCATGCTCACGGGCCTCACCAGAAGCAGTTTTGTGGAGGCGTACGCCGGGTGCTTGACTGTAGAAACAACACTCCCCACCACCCGTCCGACAATCATTCCGCCCCCGTTTCTTCGGATGCGGGTTTCCCCGGGAGCAGATCCACCCTGTCCACAAGCCCCACAACGCTCGCGTCGACCGCCGGGAATGGCGGTTCAAGCGCCTGCGCAGCTTCCAACGACCCAACCCAGAACACCGTATCGCCAACTCCCGCCGCCACTACATCGATTGCGGCGATTGGCGGCCCTGTCGGTTCGCGCTGCGCGTTGAGCGGCTCCAGAACCACAAGTCTCACGCCACAGAGGCGTTCTATTTTCTGGGTTGCGACTATGGTTCCGATTATGCGACCCAATTGCATCCGTCTGCCGCTTGCGAGAGTTCAAATGATGCGGAAATAATCCACGAGGGCGCACCGACGAATGCGCGTGAACGTTCGCGGCGTCGTAATGCCTTCACCCGTCGCAAGCGCGATGGAGAATGATGAGGTGCCCTCTCCACCGGAGCCCAGCGCCGCCGTGCTGGGTCCATTTTTCACGAAGATCGTTGTGTTCATGACTTTGGCCATCTTGTCCATGTTCTCGACGTTTTTCGAGTGCATGATCGCGGTGTGGCCAAAACCGTGTTCGGCTTCATAGGCCCATTCGATTGCCTGATGCACGTCGCGGCAGCGTACGATGGGAACAAAGGAAGTCATCTGCTCGTGCTGCACGAACGGGTGCTCCTTGGTGGTCTCCCCGATCAACAACTGCGTTGTCGATGGCACGCTCAAACCAATGGCCTTCGCGAGCGTATCAGCGTCCCGTCCAACTGCATCCCGATTGAGCACGGGGTGAGCACAGCCCGCATCTCCCTTGAACACGAACGACGTCAGTTGTTGAATTTGAGCCGTGGTCAGTTCAAACGCGCCATTCGCTACCATCCGCCGTTTGAGCTCGTCGGCGACGGTATCCACCACGAAAATTTCCTTCTCTGCGATGCAAAGGAGATTGCAGTCGAACGTAGCCCCGGCAATAATGCTCCTGGCCGCTTTCTCGATGTCCGCCGTTTCGTCGACGACTACCGGCGGATTTCCCGGGCCGGCCGCAATGACTTTCTTTCCCGCGCCCATGGCCGCTTTCACAACTCCGGGCCCGCCAGTAACCAGGATGAGCTTGATCGCAGGGTGGTGAAACAGCTTGTTCGCGCCCTCGATGGTCGGTTCGGCGACAGTCGTGATGATATTGGCAGGCCCACCGGCCGCCACAACGTACTCGTTAATCACCTGGAGTGCGTGCGCGAATACCCGCTTCCCCGCCGGGTGACCATTGAAGACCACACCATTCCCCGCCACGAGATTGCAAATCGTGTTGTTGATCATCGTCGGAACAGGGTGCGTGGAAGGAGTCACCGCCGCGATAACCCCGTACGGTGCCATTTCCTCGATAGTGAGCCCGTGATCACCTGACCGGGCTGTCGTAACGAGGTCCTCGAACCCCGGCGTCTGGAGGCTCGCGAGGCGGTGTTTGGCGATCTTGTCCGCCACGCGTCCCATTCCTGTTTCCGCGACCGTTTCGCGCGAAAACATCTCACCGTGTTCGATCCCGACCCGTCGGACAGCCTCCACCACTTCCTTCCGTTTGGCAACCGGCATCGCGATCCATTCACGCTGCGCCTTTTCCGTTGCCGCGACCGCCTCGTCAATATCGGCAAAAACGCCGCGTCCGAGAGTTGTCGCCGGAGGATTCACTGCCCCTGAATCAGGGGCGTTGACGGGAGTTTTCGCCCCGGTCGCGCCCGCCGGCGTGCCGAGTTGTTTCACTACCTGCTCCACAATCGCGCGAACGCGTGCTTCGTCTATCTGCACCGTACGCCTCCATCTGTGATCAGCGTAAGCCGAACAAGTATCCCGATATGGCTACTGCCCCGATTTCCGGTACACGATCTTCCCGTGTATGTCGTACTGGTCTACGATTGCCATTATCACGGTGTCAACAGGACGTCCGTCAGAGGAGGGTGTAAGCCGGGCCGAACTCCCGCTCGCGCACAGCACTACTTCCCCGAGGCCCGCCCCAACCGCGTCAATCGCTACGGTGTACGCCTTCTTTCCTTCCCCCGTCAGCGGGTCGAGGGTCTCCACCACCAGGAGTTTCGCACTCCGGAGCTTTTCATCTTTCTGCGTGGCAACAACGGTGCCCGCGACACGTCCGAGAATCATCGAATCATTCCCCCGAATCCCTCACGCCACACCCGCCAGGATTCATCTGGCAATAGAGCCACCACGCACTTTTACCTGTCGCCGCGCGGGGTACAAAAACTGGTTTGCCTCCCCCCAAAATAACGGTGTCCGGGAAGGCGGGGCAAGATGGTGCTCGCGCGCGGCTAGCCCCTGCACGTAAGCAGGTTTCATTTGCCAACAGCCAGCGAATCAAACCCGCAGGGCAGGGCGGCGATCGCGGGAAGAAGCTCCCGGTACCAGGTTCCGTTGAATGGAGGACTTCCCAGAAGGTAGTGATTACCGCCTTTAATGCCCTCAGTCTCCCACTCAATGAGGAGCAGCCTTTGCTGCCCCCTGCTTGCGGGGATTGCAGTCAGCACCGTGTTGGCGTTCCGCTCGGGCGTACCGCCGCCCTCCCAGATCGTCTCGCCCGTTGCCGCGTCCCAGATGCGGAACGTGCCCTGGACACGCTCAAGGCTGTCATTTCCGAGTACGACACGACAACGCCAATCCTCCGGCTCGTCTACCATGACGCACACCGGTTGCTGGACTCGGCGCAGGTAGAAATACGCCAGTTTCGGGCAGTAGAAATAGTCCATCACCGCGTCCGAGAACTGGGGCCAACCGTCGATCAGGTTCCACCAGAGCACACCTGTTTTCCGCCATTTCCTCAGGCGCGTCATCTCCACGAAGTATTTCTTCGCTTCCGCCTGCACTATCTGCGACAACACTACGAAATCATCCAGAGTCTCCGGTGTCCGGCCGAACACTTCTACAACCTGTCTGCTCATCAACGCGATTCTGTACGCATAGGCTCCGGGGCTCGGGGTAGTATCGGCCGCATGGATGCGCCATTCCTCATTCCCTTCTGGTGGCCACAGCGCTTCGGGAGACAGGAACTTCTCCAGCGAGGATTGGCTCGGGCACCCATGGTACCCGATTTCACTTACAAAATGAGCCCTGTTTTCGGTGTAGAAACGGCTCTTGTAGTAATCCCGCGGGCCCCAGAGATGCCGCTCAGGCATTACCTCAACGGTCCCGTGTTCACGCGATTCAGCGGAGTAGTAAGGAGAACTCGGAATACAGGGTCGCCACGGATCGAGCCTTTTCAGCACTTCGGGCAATACGGCGCGCGTCAGCGTGTTCGTGTTCGGGTCGAGACCGGCCCCGGCGTATGCTTCATCGCATTCGTTGTCGCCTGCCCAGATTGCGAGCGACGGGTGGTTGCGAAGTTTGCGCACGATGAACTCAGCTTCCTTCCGCAACTGCGCCGCAAACGCATCATCCAGAGGGTAACGTCCGCACGCCATCGCAAAATCCTGCCACACCATGACGCCGAGTTGGTCGCACAGGTCGAAGAATCCGTGATCTTCGTACACATTGCCGCCCCAGCACCGAAGCATATTGCATCCGACGTCGGCAACGTGGTCCATGATGCGGGGAATGCGGGCAGCGTCTCGGCTGTGGAACGCGTCCACCGGAACCCAGTTGGAGCCTTTTACCAGGATGCGCTGGCCATTCACCCGGAACACGAACTCGCCGGGCGCGTCGGGCAGAGTGACGTCTGTTCTTTCCAGCGTGATGGTCCGGATGCCGACCCTGAGCTTTCGGGAATCCACAACTTCGCCATCAAGCAGCAGTTCGAACACAGTGTCATACAGGGCCTGGTCGCCGTACCCCCGGGGCCACCATAGTTGAGGTTTTTTTACGACTACCGAGAAATCCCCGGCAATGAATCTGCACGATTCCTGGTGTGAGAACTCCGAAGCACCGCATCTGCCGCGCACCCGTACCGTACAACGCTCCCAGGTCGTCGGTTCGGCCTGTATCTGCCACCGGAACTGGATTGCCGCTTCATCAGCAGTTACGTGGTACGGACGGACGAACAGATCGACGATCTCCGGCTGGCGGTGCACGTCAAGGAACACAGGCCGCCACAGGCCTGCGGAAACCGCGCGCGGCATGATGTCCCACCCGTACATATGGGGAGCTTTGCGCACGTATGCCTGTTCCAGGTTCGTGGGAAGGCCCGCAATGGAGGGTTCGTATCGGTGTGACCCGGCACGTGTAAGAGGCGATTCCAGCAAAACGCAGAGCTCGTTCTCATCCTGTCCCGTGCGCAGCAGAGAGGTTATGTCGAATTCGTGTGCTATCAACATGTTATCGCAACTGCCGGCCCGGTTTCCATTCACCCATACCGTTGCGAACGTGTCAACTCCTTCAAAACGGATTACCACACGGTCGCCGGATTCGAACTCCGGCGTCGCGAAGTTTCTGGAATACCACCAGTTGTGCAGTTCGAAGTCTTTCAGGCGAAGTACGTTCGTGCCGAAAAAGGGATCAGGTATGACGCCTGCATGCAGCAAATCCAGCTCAACATTGCCGGGGACGGTTCCACGAATTGGCGGTATCCCGGAGGACCTCAGTTCCCGGGGATGAGTGATCGGCGGATGAGTTGGTGGAACGGGAAAAAGCTGCCATTCCCCATCGAGACTGATGCTCCTCATGGTAACCTCGAAAAAGCATGGTAGGAAACGATTCCGGGCTCTGAGTGTTGAAAGGATAACGGCGGCGGCATGCTGTTCAAAACAGCACCCGCGGCGCTGTCGTCCGGTGCGTCCACAAGGGTATATTTCCCTACGTAACTTCTCGGAATGCATCACCACACGGTGTCGGAGGTACGCCAGTTGGAGAACGTGAATCAGCGCCCACGGCGGCAGATTCTCTGGGTGGACGATGAAATCGATCTCCTCCGTTCACACATCATTTTCCTTGCCGATCGCGGGTACGACGTAACACCGGTGACCAACGGCGAAGACGCGGTGGCGCTCGCCTCGGAACGAAGCTTTGACATCGTTCTGTTGGACGAGATGATGGCAGGGCAGGATGGTCTGACAACGCTGGACGAGATAAAAAGCATTCACCCCACTCTCCCGGTCGTGATGGTGACAAAAAGTGAAGAAGAAGAGCTGATGAACGAAGCCATTGGCAAGCGCATAGACGACTATCTCGTCAAGCCGGTGAATCCCAGTCAGATTGTCCTCGCGTGCAAAAGGCTCCTTGACGCGAGGCAGATCCGCGAACAGAAGCTCGTGCGCGATTACGTGTCCGAGTTTTCCAACCTTCACACGCAAATCAGCACGGCCGGCTGGTCAGAGTGGATGGACATCTTCGGGCGCCTCGCTGCGTGGGACCTCGAAATCCATTCTTACAACGATCCCTCCCTCAGCGAGATGCACCACAGCCAGTGGCGCCACTGCAACCAGGTATTTGCGCGGTACGTTGAGGAGAATTACGCCGGGTGGGTGGCCGCGCCGCGTACGGGGCCGATCACATCGGCTGAAGTGGTACGGCAGTTCGTGGTTCCCCATGTCGGCGCTCGTCCGGTGTATTTCATTGTGATCGATTGCATGCGACTCGACCAGTGGCTCGCCATCGAGCCACTGATTGCGGAGTATTTTGCCGTGCGGCGCGAGCACTATTACGCTACACTCCCAACCGCGACTCCGTTCTCACGCAACGCGTTGTTTGCCGGAATGTTTCCCGCGGGCATTGCGAGACGATTCCCTGACCTGTGGACGCCAGGAAACGACGAGGATCAGTCGCTGAACAGATTCGAGAATCAGTTGCTCGTTGAGAACCTCGCACGCGTCGGTGTCAAACAACCCGTCCATTATCAAAAAGTGCTTGACGCCGGTGACGGTCGGGCGGTTCTGAAGAAGATCGGAACATGGAAAAACGCGGGGCTGGTTGCGCTGGTTTTCAACTTTGTTGACCACCTCTCCCACGGGCGGTCAGAATCGGAGATACTTCAGGAAATTACTCCCGATGAGGCTTCATTTCGCTCTCTGACCGTGTCCTGGTTCTCCCGTTCGGCGCTGTTTGACATACTGAAATGGATTTCCCGCACCGATTCGACGGTGATCGTGACGACGGACCACGGGAGCGTTCTGGGAACGAGAGCGACGATCGCGCGGGGCAACCGGGAAACAAGCACCAACCTCCGTTACAAATCGGGCACAAACCTCCAGTGCGACCCGAAAGAAGCGTTACTTGTTCGGGACCCCCTCACGTTCGGGTTGCCACGTTTCACCCCGAGCACCAACTTCATCATCGCGAAGGAAGATTTCTACTTCGTCTACCCGACACGTGCCAACGAGTTCGGCCGCCATTATCGGAACAGCTTCCAGCACGGGGGCATTTCGCTGGAAGAAATGATCTTGCCGGTCGTTACTCTCACACCTCGCCGCTGAACGCCTCATGTTGATTGACCCCGAACCTCGGACCTACGTAACCACCAGCCCGGACGAAACGCGGGAATTCGGCAAAAGGATTGCGCCCTGGCTCAGGCCGGGAAGCGTCGTTTTTCTCTACGGCGATCTGGGGAGCGGAAAAACGACGCTTGTTCAGGGAATCTGCGCCGGGCTCGAGGTGGGCGTCTGGCCAAACAGCCCGACCTTCACGTTGATCAATCAGTATGAGGGCACGGTGCCGGTGTTCCACTGCGATTTCTACCGGCTGGGTGATCCGGGCGAACTGGCGACACTCGGGCTGGAGGAGGTGTTTTTCGGCAACGGCATCGCCCTGGTGGAATGGCCGGAGCTGGCCGAAGAATGGGCACCATCCCACACTATTCGCCTGACAATCACACGACGAAGCGCGAAGAAACGGGAAATAGTACTCCGAGGCCTGTCCCTGTAGGCTCGGCACAGGTATGACGCGTTACTGAAGCACCGTGTGCAGCGCTCTGGCTGTTCCCAACCCGGAGAAACGCGCAACGCGAAATTTCCCGCTGAGCGCGCCGCCTTCTGCGAGGGTAAATTCAAACGGCCGACTGACACACCGGTGATGCGTCGGAAATCCCCACGGGAAGCATCAAACTGCGTTCTGCGGCACGTTGGAAATCTCCACGGGTTTGCGTATCTTTTGTTAATTGGTTTTTTCGGGAAAGGAAGGGCTTTCTATGCGCGTCCAGATGGATCAAAGTGAACTGCTTGGCATGCTTCAGACCGTGATTGATGCCGTTCCGAGCAAAAGCACGTTGCCAATCCTCTCCATGATGCTGATGGTCATCGAGGAAGGAACGTGTTCGCTTTCGGGAACCGACCTTGAGGTATTCCTCACCACAACCCGAGCAGTCCAGGACGCAGAAGATGGCCGGATTACCTTTCCCGGCCGGTTGATGTTTGATTTCGTGCGAGAACTCCCGCCCGGCCCCATTACGATCAGCGAGGCAGACGGCCGGGTTACGCTCAAATCGGCGAATGGCGAATGCAGCCTGCTGGGCATGCCTGCCAACGAGTTCCCCACGGTTCCGAAGGGTATCGAAGGGGGCGTAACCATCTCTGTCGACGGCGACCTGCTGAGGCGTATGATCGAGAAGACCGCATTCGCCGTGCATCCCGATCAAACAAGACCCGTGTTGAGCAGCATCTGCTGGCGTGTCAATCCGAACGGGATGGTGATGGTTGCGACCGACGGTCACAGGCTCGCGAAGATAAGCGAGGTGGTTGAAGGCATCCACGGAGATCCGCTTCAGGTCATCGTCGCGCCGAGGGTGCTCCAGCAGGTAGAACGGCTGATTCGTGACGACAACAAACTGGAAAGCATTACGATAGGGGAGCGGCAGATACATTTCGCGTACTCCGGCGCGAACCTTGTGACAAGGCTGGTGGAAGGGAAGTACGTCGATGTGGAATCGGTGATCCCGAAGGACAACAACCGGCGCCTGATCGTGTCCAAGGAAGAGCTCCAACCGGCCGTTCGCCGCATGCAGATATTGTCCAGTCAGCAAAATCATCAGGTGCGTCTCGCACTTCACAAAGATGAGCTCGAACTCTCCACGGTAAACCGTGATACGGGTGCGGAAGCCCACGAAAGAATTTCTGCACAATACGACGACGAGGAAATGGAAATCGGGTACAATGCGAATTACCTGAAAGAGGTGCTGTCCAAGATCGATTCCGATCAGGTTGAATTCCATTTCCGCGAACCGGTTTCCGCTGCGATCATAAAACCCGCCAAGCAACCGGAAGGCGAGGATTACTTCTGCTTGCTCATGCCGTTGAGACTGCTCAACACTGATTCGTAGCACGCGACCGCACGCTATCCCGCCGGGCGCGGAAACGGATTCAAAAAGCGTGCATGGGATTCAGGCGGTGCATCTCACGTCCGTCCAGTTGCGCGATTTCAGAAGTTACCGTTCAGCGTCGGCGGTGTTCGCTCCGGCGCTGAACATCGTTTCAGGGGAAAATGGTCAGGGAAAAACGAACCTTCTCGAGGCAATACGCCTCATCTCTGTCGGGCGGTCCTTTCGCGGCGCCACTGACGGGGAGATGGTATCGTGGGGGCAGCCATCCGGTACGATAACCGGCACCATCGGCGATGGGCCCGTGCGTCAGATAGTTCTTACCATCACCCCGGGAGAACGGAAGCGAGGTACGATAGACGGTGCTGCGTTGAACGGACTGGCGGAACTGGTGGGCGTGCTCCGCACCGTGGCAGTATCCTCTGACGAGATTGAACAGCAGTTTCGGTCGCAGACCGGCCGGCGCCGGATGATCGACGTCATGATTTCACAGGTGGATCGCCGGTACCTGACGGAGTTGCGCCGGTGCAAAACGATCGTCGCACAACTGAACGCGGTGTATCGAGACCCGGCCAATGATGATGCGTTGTGTGACGTATTGGAGCACCAGCTGGCGGAAGTATCGCTGCGCATCAACAGGCGAAGAGAAGCGTTTTTTCGCGATTTCTGCGGCGCCGTTGAAGGGCATTTTTCCCGTTTGTTCGGGATCGGCAATCTCGTGCTGGAATCGCGCGCCACGCTCCCGGGTGATGGGGACATGAGTGATCTGGACCGCGCAGTGGATGTGTTGCGCGAATCCCGTCCCTCAGCCCGGCGTGCGGGATTTGCAGTGCGCGGCGCGCATCGGGACCGTTACCGGGTTCTGCTCGACGGGAAAGATATCGAATCGCACGCATCGAAGGGGCAGGTCAAGATCGCGTACCTCGCGTGGAAACTCGCTGAGGGAGACTTCATCGAACGCGAGACGACGCGCTCGCCCGTGTGGTTGATTGACGACCCTTTCAGCGAGCTCGACGCGAAGCGGGCGGCGGCGTTGCTTGCCTCGACAGAACAGCGCGGGCAGGTCATTCTGACAAATGCCCGGACCGATGACGTGGCAGTGCTGAAAAACGGGCCCGCCCACCATTTGCGGGTTCACGATGGCATCGTTGAAGGCGTCCATGGTGTCTGATTCAGCTGGCAACGACCAGAGGGCCGGCACAACTCTGCCGTTGCAGACCGTTCTGCAGCGCATGGCGGGGCAGTGGCAGGTGCGCCAGGCCTCGGCGCTGGAGATACTCAAGGAACACTGGGACGAAGTTACCGGGGAAGTGTGGGCACGCACGATCACCCCGGAAATGGTAGACAAAAAGGGACGGCTGGTGGTGACGGTCAGATCCGCCCCCGGAGTAGCGATGGAAATTCAGAGGAAAGGCCGCCGGTGGCGGCAAATCCTGGAAGGCACTATCCGGGTAAGCGGATACGAGTTCACCGACGTGGTATTGGCTCCGCCATATTCGCTGCGAAAGCGAACCCCGCGGGAAAGGACCAGAGGGAATGAGTGAAGAGTTGCACCTGAACAACCATGGAATACCCGAGAACACCCCCGAAAACGCCAACGGGCATCTGTCCGGCAAAGCCAACGGGAACGGGATCGGCAACGGCTCGACCGCGGTTGACACTGATACTGCCTACGACGCAAACAGCATTCAAGTGCTCGAGGGTCTGGAAGCAGTCCGCAAGCGTCCGGGGATGTACATCGGCTCCACCGGCACACAGGGGTTGATGAACCTCATCCGCGAGATTGTGGACAACTCAATCGATGAAGCACTGGCGGGAAGGTGCGACCGCATCGAAGTCGTCCTTCTGCCCGACGGATCCGCGCGTGTTTCGGACAACGGAGCCGGCATTCCAACCGATATTCATCCGACGGAAGGGGTATCCGCCGTCGAGGTTGTAATGACGAAGCTCCACGCGGGAGGCAAATTCGGCCATTCGGCTTACAAGGTCTCCGGCGGACTCCATGGTGTCGGTGCGAGCGTGGTCAATGCGCTTTCAGAGTGGTGCATCGTGGAAGTGCACCAGAAGGGACGCGCATTTCGGCAGCGGTTCGAACGTGGCACTACGGTAACGCCGTTGGAAGACGTCGGAGAGGCGCAGGATACCGGGACCATCACCACGTTCAAGCCTGACGCCACAATCATGACGGAGACGGAATTCGCGTACGAGCCGCTCATGCATACTCTTCGGGAACAGGCGTTTCTGAACAGAGGCGTTACCATCGTCCTGCGCGACGAACGCGGTGAGGAAGTCAGGGAGGATGTGTTCCGGTTCGACGGTGGCATCGCCGAATTCGTTCAATTTCTCGACGAGGGGAAAACGCCCCTCCATACACCCCCGATCTACATCGAGCGCATGCGCGACGACGTGATTGTGGAACTCGCGATGCAATACAACGCATCGTACAGCGAGGCCGTTTTCACGTATGTGAACAACATCAACACGGTGGAGGGCGGAACCCATCTCGCAGGATTGAGAGCGGCGCTCACCACGTCGATAAATGCCTACGCACAGGCAAACAACCTTCTGAAAGACATGAAGGAAGGCCTGTCGGGAGAGGATGTTCGAGAGGGTCTGACGGCGATCCTGAGCCTGAAGATTCCGAACCCTCAGTTTGAAAGCCAGACAAAAATCCGCCTGGGGAATCCCGAGATCAAGGGGTTGGTGCAGTCAGTGGTTACCGAAGGGTTGAACGAGTATTTCGACGAGAACCCTCAGGTGATCAAGCGGATCATCATGAAGTCCGTGGAGGCGGCGCACGCCAGGCTTGCGGCTCGCAAGGCACGCGAGTTGACGCGCCGGAAAAGCATTCTGGACGGCGGTGGCCTTCCGACCAAGCTGTCCGACTGCTCCATTACCGACCCTGCGGCCTGCGAGATTTACCTCGTCGAGGGCGATTCCGCAGGGGGATCCGCAAAACAGGCGCGAGACCGTCGGTACCAAGCCGTGCTTCCCATGTGGGGCAAAATGCTCAACGTAGAGAAAGCGCGAATTGACAAGGTGCTTGGCAACGACAAGCTGCAACCGGTAATCCAGGCTCTGGGCGCAAGCATCGGTGAAGAGTTCGACCTGTCAAAGCTGCGCTACCACAAAGTAATCATCATGGCCGATGCGGACGTCGATGGCTCGCACATCCGCACTCTGATCCTGACCTTCTTCTTCCGGTTCATGCGCCCGCTTATCGAAGCTGGACACGTATATATCGCTCAACCACCTCTTTTCCTCGTCAAACGAGGAAAGGAGGAGCACTGGGTGTTCAGCGACGCCGAGCGAGACGCTGCGCTCGCGCGTTTCGAGAACCAGAAAGGCGTCACAGTGCAACGGTACAAAGGTCTGGGTGAGATGAGCGCGGAACAGCTCTGGAGCACGACCATGAACCCGGAGACGCGAACTCTGCTGCGAGTCTCCATGGAAGATGCGGTGGAAGCAGATCGCATCGTGACGGTCCTGCTGGGTGCCGATGTGGAACCCAGAAAACGGTACATCGAGGCGAACGCACAGTACGTGAAAGAGCTTGACATACACGCCGCCTGACGGCGCCGCCGATCAGTTGTTCATCACCCGGGCGGACGCCGTCGTGCATGTGCGGACAAAGCTTTCCACGCTTTGTCCGTACTCGGTGGTTGAGTAAAAACGAGCACAATTTGAGGGAGTTTCCATGCTCGAATCTCGAGAACGAGTCATTCCGATTCAGATTGAAGAAGAAATCCGCGAATCGTATATGGAGTATGCGCTCAGCACGCTGGTCGCGCGAGCGTTGCCGGACGTGCGCGACGGTTTGAAGCCGTCTCAGCGACGCATTCTCGTCGCAATGAACGACCTCCACCTCGGGCCAACGGCCAAGTATTACAAATGCGCGAAGGTGGCGGGCGACACGTCGGGGAATTACCATCCGCACGGTGAAGCGATCGTGTATCCGACGCTATATCGGATGGCACAGCCCTTCAACATGCGCTACCGGCTGGTTGACGGACAGGGCAACTTCGGTTCCATAGATGGCGACCCCCCGGCGGCCATGCGGTACACTGAGTGCCGCATGACGTCCGTCGCCACAGAACTGCTCGCGGATCTGGATCGGGACACCGTAGACTTCCAGTCCAACTACGACGAACGGCTTCAGGAGCCGAAGGTTCTTCCCGCTCGGTTCCCGGCCCTGTTGTGCAATGGCGCCTCCGGCATCGCCGTGGGCATGGCCACCAACATTCCGCCCCACAACGTGGGCGAAGTGGTAGATGCGCTGATCGCGCAGATCGAGAACCCGGATATTGACGTAAACGGCCTGATGCAGCACATCAAAGGACCGGATTTCCCCACCGGGGCGATCATTTACGGTATCGAAGGGATTCGGGAGGCTTATGCCACCGGACGAGGCCTGATCAAAGTCCGGGCACGCGCCAACATCGAGACTCTCAAAAACGATCGACAGAACATCGTCATTACGGAGATACCGTTCCAGCTCAATGCTACAACTCTGAAAGAGGCCATCGCCTCCGTCGCTCGGAATCGAGTTGTAGACGGAATCGCCGATTTCCGAGATGAGTCCGACCGCGATGGCATGCGCATGGTAATCGAGCTCAAGCGTGATGCGTACGCAGAGGTTACGCTGAACCAGCTCTTCAAGCACACGCCACTGGAACAGACGTTCGGAATCAACCTCCTCGCGCTGGTCAACGGGCAACCGAAGCTCCTGACACTGAAGGAGATGTTGCAGCACTACATTGACCATCGTCGCGAGGTCGTCCGAAGGCGGACCAGCTTCGACCTCAATCAGGCGCAGGCGCAGGCGCACATCGTTGAGGGACTGCTTCTGGCGCTGCGGGACATTGACAATATCATCGAGACCATCCGAAAATCGCGTGATGCCGCTGAGGCCCGCGGGCAGTTGATGAGCGTCTTCCAGCTTTCTGAGAAGCAGGCTGACGCGATCCTCGATATGAACCTTCGGCGCCTCACCAGTCTGGAAGTGAGCAAACTGGAGAATCAGTACGCGGACCTCACCACACAAATCGCCGAGTTCCAGACCATCCTGAGTTCAGACGCGAACATCCTTGCCGTGGTGAAAAAAGAGCTGCTCGATGTTCGCAAGAAGCACGGCGACGAGCGACGCACGGAGATCGTGGCTTCGGCATCCGATTTTTCCATCGAAGATCTGATTGCCGAAGAAGACATGGTAGTCACGATCAGCCATACCGGATACATCAAACGGATACCGATCAACACCTACCGGCAACAGCGTCGGGGGGGCCGTGGCGTAACCGGTATGACGACGAAAGAGGAGGATTTTGTCGAGCATCTGTTTGTCGCGTCGACACACAGTTACCTCCTCTGTCTCACGGAGAAAGGACGCTGCTACCGCCTTCGAGTACATGAGATACCGCAGGGAAGCCGTTCCAGCAAAGGAAGGCCACTTGTCAACGTTCTCGAGGCTGCAAAGGACGAAATCATCGCGGCAGTGGTGCCGGTCCGGCATTTCGAAGAAGGCCGCTACCTCGTGATGGTAACGGCGAAAGGGACAATCAAGAAGACACCACTCTCCGCGTTCGCAAATATCAATCGCCTCGGCGTTATCGCGATCAACGTGCTGGAAGAAGACGAACTGATCGAAGCGGCCGTAACGGACGGGACGTACGACATCATTCTCGGCACCAGGAATGGGTACGCCATCCGGTTCCCGGAGGACACAGTTCGCCCCATGGGCAGAACCGCCGCTGGAGTGCGGGGCATCCGACTCCGGGGTGACGACAGAGTGGTCGGTATGGTGGTGAACAAGCACCATGATCGCACTCTGTTGACTGTGTGCGAAAACGGGCACGGGAAGCGCTCCCCCATCGAGGACTATCGAATCACAAACCGTGGCGGTAAGGGCATCATCAACATCAAGGCAACGGAACGGAACGGCGCGGTTGTGGCTATCAAGGAAGTGATAGACGAGGACGAGTTGATGATTGTCACCCAGAACGGGATTCTGATCCGCCTCCCAATCGCCGACTTGTCGGTTATTGGACGGAACACGCAGGGTGTTCGTCTGATCAGAATCGAGGAGGGTGATGTTGTTCAGGATGTGGCGCGCGTTGTGGTAAAGAACGGCGACGCGGGCGCAGCATCTCCTGAGGGTGAAGCGGAAGAAGAGGTGGAAGAGGACTCAGAAGAGCCAGCGAATGGCCTCCCTGAAGAGGAATACAGGGACGACGCCGAATCGCGTGAAGATGAGGAGGACGACGGTGGCGATCACGTTGACCTCGCAGACGAAGAGGAGTAGCTTTAGGCGGGTTCCACGCGTGAAAACCTTACCTGTTTCTGCGATGGACAGCGATGGCACTTCGTGTTGTTTTCGCCGCAGAACACGTTGCGGACTTCGCCGACGTTCTGGACGAAATCCGTGGCCGCGGGTATGAAGTCCAACTGATCCACCCCTTCGATTACCAACCAACAGCATCCCGGTCGAGCGACCAGGATGCTGTTGCCATTTTCATTCCGCTGGATCGGGGCGGGGTGTTTCGACTCGGAGGATATCAGTCGACTGATGTCACTCTTCCGCGCAGCGCTGCCACCTTTCTGATCGGCATGGCCCCGGAAACCACCTCTGATGGCACACAAAGTCATCAGAGACGGGCGCTTGATGGGGTGATCCCCTATCCCCCCTCGTTGGAGGATCTGCTCCGCGTGCTTTCCGGATGCGAAGCCCGGCTGGTTGCGGGTACACCCGACTCCGGCTCACCACCCGACAATGAAACGGATCACAGCCGACTGAAGGAATTCTACGAGCGCATCGTGGACACAATCAGCGATGGTATCCGGGTTGTCGATGGAAGGGATCGGACGATCGTCCTGGCAAACAGAGCACACCTCGCGTGGATAGGGAAGCAGGCGCACGAGGTGATCGGTGTCCGTGCGCGGGACGTTCCGTGGGGTTTCGACGCAAACGATTGCCCTGTCCAGATGACGGATATCGTTGATGCTGCGATCGAAACCGCTGAGCCGGCGAGGCGATTGATCGCAACGTGCCCTCACGCGGGACGTGAGCTCCGCTGGATTGATGTAGTCGCCTACCCGATGTCGGGCCTTTCGGGTTCCGTCGATCACGTCGTTTTGGTAGGTAGGGACGTCTCAGAACGTGTGAGAATGGAAACCAGCCTTGCGGCCGAAAGAGACAGGCGCGACCACGTCCTCCGCTCGGCCCCTGTCGGCATCCTGACCACCGATTCAACGGGTACGATCGAATTCGCAAATCCACCGATTGCCCAAATCATGGGATTGGAGGGCACTGAAGCAGTTGTAGGGGAAAACATCCTTGTGTTACCGCAACTGCAGGCAATGGAAGTTGCGGCCGGCCTCTGGGAGGTTCTTACGGAGGGCAAGCCGCTCCATCTCGACCGTGTTTCCTGTCGCGCAACAGGCAAGAGAGAAACAATTTGTAATGTGCGCGCCGAACCGATCATATCGCATGCGGGGGATATCAGCGGCATCGTTGCGGTGTTCGAGGACGTAACAGAGACGGTGCTTCTACAGCGGAGACTTTCAGCGACGACGGCCGATCTCGCGATGCTCTCGGAAATCGGTGAGTTGTTTCAGGATTCACGGGATACGGAGGTAATCCTTCAGACGATTCTCGTGGGAGTAACGGCCGGGGAGGGCCTCGGATTCAACCGCGCGTTCCTTCTAGTAGCTGACCACGAGACCGGCACACTGCGTGGAAGCTATGCCATCGGCCCGTCCGACATTGCCGAGGCTTCCAGGATCTGGCAGGAACTGGGGAAGAAACCGCATTCTTTCCGGGACATTCTGGAGGGTTACCGAGAAGCCATCTCGCGCGATGAAGTGACTGTTAACAAAGTGGCAAAGAACCTTGTTATCTCCCTGGAGGACGCACAGAACATCGCCTCCAAGGCAGCCAAAGAGCGGCGCGCATTCCTTGTTACGGACGGTATGAACCACCCGCTGGTTCCCCGCCAGCTCGCCGAACAACTGGGCACCGATTCCTTCGTTGTCGCCCCGCTGATATTTGACGACAGGGTCGAAGGGGTAATCATCGCGGACAACGCCATCACGCGCAAATCCATTACCGAATTGGATTTGAGGAGCCTGGAATTGTTTGCGCATCAGGCGCGTCTTGCGGTGGAGCGGTCGCGGTTGCATGCGGAACTCGAGCGCCAGCTCGAAGAGTTGCGGGAGGCGCACGAACTTCTCAGGGCGAACCATGAGGAAATGTTGCGAACGGAGAAACTGGCCGCCATGGGACAGGTAGCAGCGC
>JAKPPK010000580.1 GCA_029547385.1 Candidatus Latescibacterota bacterium | reverse complement strand
GAGGAGCCCCAGCGCCCCATGAGGCGCCCCACCTGGTCCACAGACCCGATAAAAATGATGGAACCATCCGGGGTGGCGAAGTGGTGCATACCGTCGAAATTCACCTGTCCCGACAATGCAAAATCCTGCTGCATCTTGTTGGAGTGCGCCAGTCCCGATATTTCTCCGTTTTGCCCCACCGTGATCTCAAAAGCTCCGTAGTTGTCTCCGATGAAAGTTCCCTGGAAAACTCCGGCATAGAACGCCCAAGCCCCCGTCGCCATGGTTACCAGCAAAACCAACGCCATACCCAAAGTCCATTTTTTCGTCACCTGCGATCTCTCCCTTCCCGACTCCGAGCCCTCGGCGGCGGAAGACTCCGTCGCTCTCGAAGCTCGTGTTATTCGAAAACGAAATCATATCACACCCCGTTCCTCCCGGGCGATGTGTTTTCTGCCATCCCGCCTCTCCGACGGAACACCATCCGAAAGAATTTATTACTTTTTCGCTATTTCCACATAGCCGATCAGCGTGGCAGTGTACCCCCCCTTCTCATTGACGACTCCCTTTTCCCGAAGATCGCGCTGGAGTTCGGGCTCCACCACCTCGCGGAAAAGGGTTGTTCGCTGCTCGGAGGACCACACCGGATCCGCCGTGGGAGCTCTCAGATAGGCATCACACTGGCGTTCCACTGCGGGAACTCGGCCCCCATCCTGTTTGATGGCAATGGGATGGAGCATCATCCGGCGTTCGCTGTTTCCCCGGGACGTCTCCACCTTCCAGCCCGCATTTCGCACCTCAGCAAAAGATCATCCCGATTTTCCCGCGAGCAACGGACGCCTTCATGGGGAAGCGGTTTCTCCCGCACCTTGCCAAACAAATATCGTGGCGAACAACGCCTCCGAGGATTTGGACCAGCCGAATCGATGAGAATAGGGCTGTAAAAGCCCATGCAACACGCGATCCCGTTGAAACAACGGCATCCCTCCGCAACCACCGAAGGCTTCGCTTCGCCGGGGCGCTACAACGAAACGCCCCTCTTAGCTTCGGAAACGCTCCATAAAGCGATCCTCGCAGTCTCCGTGCGTGTACAGCTCCCAGGTAAACCCGAGGGCGTCCATGATGCGGGCCCCGTTACCTCCGGGCGGATGGGGCATGAACCGTTTCCCTCCGATCTCCAGCAACGGCACGGTGCCGAAATGGTACAGGATCGTCTGCGTCGTAGGACGGGCAAGCTTCTGTCCTCCGACCCGTAGCGCGTCGCCTTCCTGCTCCAGCGCCGCCCGCACTCGGTATTCAAGGTACTTCGCGAGAAGCAGCACGAGAAGAAAGACGTAGCCGAGGGCTTCCACGCGTTCCGGCTTCTTCAGCAGAACGGGGCC
>JAKPPK010000221.1 GCA_029547385.1 Candidatus Latescibacterota bacterium | reverse complement strand
TCAATAATCCCGAGCTGACTTCGAAAACGGTCAGTGGAGGTTACAAACGGTGTGCTGGCGAAAAGACTCCCGGAGAACAGCATTGACAAAACAACGGGCGACCAGAACCTGTCGAACGACAAATCAAACCTCCTTCCGCATGCGTGCGGATGGGATGCGGAGTTGGTCACGGTATTTCGCCACGGTTCTCCTGGCAATTTCGATACCACTTTCGCGGGTCAGCCGGTCGGCAATCGCCTGGTCGCTGAGCGGGTTCTGCTTGTCTTCTGCGTCGATCATTTGCTTCACTTTTTCCTTGACCACTTTCGAAGCCATATCTTCGCCATCTGAGACACCGAGTTTGCCATCGAAAAAGAACTTCAGTTCAAACACGCCATGCGGCGTCTGAACGTACTTGCCGTTCGATACGCGGCTCACCGTGGAAACGTGCATCTTGATCTCGTCGGCGATTTCCTGCAGAACCATGGGCTTCAGATGGTCAAGCCCGTAGTCGAAAAACGCTCGCTGGTGTTTGACGATGGCGTTCATGACTTTGAGCATGGTCGTACGGCGTTGTTCGATGGATTTGATGAGCCATTTCGCCGAATTCAACTTGTCCACGATGTATTTCTTCGTTTCTTCGGTACCACCGCCCGCAAGGAGCTCTCGATAGTTCTGGCTGATCCTGAGTGCCGGTATGGATCGGTCGTTCAGCGAAACCACGTACTCCCCGTCCACACGCTCGACAATGAGATCTGGTGTTACCGGGCGTTCGGAAGAACCGTAGGCGACGGAAGCCGGCTTCGGGTTCAGCGTGGATATTACTTCGAGAGCCTCCGCTACGTCTTCTTTGCTCAGGCGCGTGATGCGCATGATCTCTTTCGTCCGCTTGTGCATCAGTTCGTCGAAGCACTTGTCCACTATCTCGTAGGCCGGATCCTCTTCATAACCGCGCTCCCGCAACTGGATGAGAAGGCACTCCCGAAGATCGCGCGCACCGACACCCGGCGGGTCCAGCGTTTGAACCGCCTTCAAAACCTTCTGGACCTGTGCGGCCGGCACACCCAGCGTGGCCGCAATCTCTTCAACCGTCGTCGCGAGAAAACCGTTGCTGTCGAGGTTCCCGATAATGTACTCGCCGATTTTCAGCTCTGTTTCGTCGGAAAGAACGAAGCGGAGCTGTTCGCGCAGGTCGTCTGCCAATGTCTCCTGGTACACCGACACGGGCTCGTACGTCTCCGCAGAGTGATCGGGTTCTTCGCGAAAGGTCTGCGACAGCTCATACGAGTCGCTGAGGTAGTCGGACCACTCAGTTGCGTCCAGATCGATATCGGAGGTCGCATCCGCCTCCTTACCCGTTTCCCCGGCAGGCTCTTCTTTTCCGTGTTCCAACTCGCCAGCCGGAACCTCCTCCAGGAGCGGATTCGTTTCAAGCTCCTCCCTGACGACTTGTTCCAGATCAAGCGCCGGCAATTGGAGGAGGTGGAGGGATTGAATCAACTGCGGCGCAAGCCGCTGTTGAAGCCTGAGTTCCTGACGCATTCCCAGCACTGGCGAAACCCTTGCGACCGATACCACTGAATCAATTCAAACGGAAACGTTCACCCAGGTAAAATTTGCGGGCCAACTCGTTGTCTGCCAGTTCGGCGGGTGTGCCCGCGCACAGAATACCGCCTTCCGCCATCACGTACGCATGATCGGTGATGGCCAGTGTGCCATGTACATTGTGGTCGGTAATCAAAATACCCAATCCCTTGGCCTTCAGCCGCGCGACAATCGATTGGATGTCCTCCACGGCAATAGGGTCTATTCCGGCAAACGGTTCATCCAGCAGAAGAAACTTCGGTTCGATGACCAGCGCGCGTGCTATCTCGGTGCGTCTGCACTCGCCGCCGGACAGTTGCTCGCCTCTGGTTTTCCGCACACGAGCGATGTCCAGCTCGTCCAGGATTTCCTCCAGCCGCTGCATTCTTTCCTCCCGCGTAAGCGGGAGGCGTTCAAGGATCGCGAGGATGTTCTGCTCGACCGTCATCTTTCGAAAGACGGAACGTTCCTGGCTGAGATATCCTATCCCCAGACGCGCCCGCCGGTACATCGGGAGCTTTGTGATTTCCCGTTCTTCAAGGTATACACGCCCCTCCTCGGGAACGACCATCCCAAGAAGCATGTAGAAAGTCGTTGTTTTCCCGGCACCGTTTGGGCCCAACAGGCCAACTGTTTCACCCCTTTTCACCACAAGCGAGACGTGGTTGACTACGAGCCGTCCGCCGTAGCGTTTGGAAAGCCCTTCCGCTCGAAGGGAACTTCGAATCTCCGAATCATCCACCACGTCGTTCGTCCGGGGAAGCAGCGCGTGTTGTTGCGTCAGTTCGACGTGCGACGTTCTGGACGTACAAACCGTGCACTCCTCCCGCCAAGTGCACACGAACGGGCTTCCCATCGCGGAAGGCGACGCGTATCGTGTCGCCTGCTGCCTCGTTCGTGCCGCTCTCGCGCGCGTCCTCAAAATCCGGTTCGTAACGGCTCCTCGCCTGTCCCCAGACGATGACCTCACGAACCTCGTCGTGTTCCACGTGGAACACCATTTGGGAACCGGTTGCCCAGCGTTCAGGCCCCAACCCTCCACGGGAGTCACTACGGGTGCTGCTTGCACGCGCCGAACCGTCCACAAGTATTCGCGTAATCTTTGACTGCTCCACCTCAAGCACTATGCGGTCTCCCCACAGATGGTCAACCGTACTGGTGGAGTCCTCCTGCCGCTTCTGTACGGCATGCGGGTGCCCGAAAAGCGCAATCGTACCCCGATTGTCATCCAGCGCCAGCGAATCGCACTCGGCGGTCATCTGGCCCTTTTCGATCCGCACGGTTCCCCACGCGCTTCCTTTTTTTCCCGTAACGTTCAGTATCATGCTGTCAGCGCGCACCGTCACCGCGGTATCGCCAGCGCCGCGAACAAGCGTCGGTTCCCGCGCAATCACACCGACGCTGTCCGCCCCATCGAAGGAGTAGTACCCCGCGCGGACCGTTACATTTTCGACGGTATCTTCCAGCACCACTCTCCCCATTGCAACAAACCGGTTTCCATCTGCCTTCAAAAGAAGGGTATCTGCGGTAACAGTCCTGCTGCTGTCTTTCGCCACCACATCGCCGAAGGCGGCGAGACTATCCGCGTGAGAGCGGTACTCCGCGCGGTCAGCGTTTAGCCGACGGGCATTATCGACCAGCGCGACCCTCCCAAGCAACAATACCAACGGGTGGCCACCCGCTCGTGGATTGTCCCGAAAAAGGTATTGAACCCGGTCGGCGCGCAGAATTCGCCCGGAGTCCTGCATCACCACCGATCCAGCAATATTTATGTTCCTGCCGTCGCTGTCGTACGTAGCCTCGTCAGCCGTCAGCCATTCCCCGGGTCCGAAGCGGATGACCACCGCACCGGTGTAACGCTTCAGGAAGCGGTCTCCCCGACGTATCATCTCGGTCCGGTCAGCGCTGAATTCAACGGCGCGCTGACCCTGTTGTGCGCCGGAGGTTCCGCAGACAACCAGACCCACAAACAGGGTCGCCAGAGTCGTTGTCCGCGCCGCCATGTTCAGGAGCCGCTCTCCAGTTCTTCCCGCACGCGAGTGCTTCGGCCGCGCACTCTGTCCATTGTCCAATGGGTCAAATCGCTGTTCGCATCGAGGTTTTCCCCCTCCTCGACGTCTGTTCCATTGACCAGGCGGACAAAACCAGGCGCACGGAACCTGCGCGTCCGACCGTCCCAGATCACTTTTTCGGTATACACCGTTACGCCCCCATCACTGCGAACCCGAACGTTGCCCGACGCTGAGACAGTTTGCGCGCGGTTATCTGCCTCGGCCTGCCGTGCGGTGAGGGTGGACGTTTCCTTCCCGTCGTTTCCAGAGAACCGAACAGAAATGCCTGTTGTCACGCGGGCTGTTTCGCTGCGTTCGTCCACCGTGCCCTCTTCGCCCCGCGCAATGGCAACGAGGGCACCCGTTTCATCGTACACTTCCACGACCACGGAATCACACAGAGTAATCTCATTGCGATTGTCGAATCTGATAAGTTCTCCCGCGGAAACTACCGCGCTTTTCCTTCCTCGGTCCGACCACACGATACGAGATCGTTCCAGCCTTTGCCCTGAAAGAGCCGCCTC
>JAKPPK010000564.1 GCA_029547385.1 Candidatus Latescibacterota bacterium | reverse complement strand
GAGGATTTCCGCAAGCACAAGGTCGTCCTGATCGCCGACGAGGCGCACCACCTGAACACGCAGACCAAGGGTCAAATGGAGTTGTTCGAGAGCTGGGAGAACACCGTCGAACGCATTTTCCAGCAGAACCCCGCCAATCTGCTCCTGGAGTTTACGGCCACGCACGACTTCGAAGACGCGAGCATGGTGGACAAGTACCGGAACAAGGTCGTGATCCGCTATGACCTCCAGCAGTACCGCAACGACCGGTTTTCCAAGGACGTGATGATCGTTCAGTCCGACTTCGACCTGAACGAGCGTATCCTGCAAGCGCTCGTGCTCAGCCAGTATAAACAAGAGGTCGCCGCCAAGCACCGGATCAACCTGAAACCGGTGGTCCTGCTGAAGGCCCAGCGCACCATCGCGCAGTCGCACGAGAACAAGGAGAACTTCCACAGGCTGATTGACGGGCTGATGGTCAAGGACATCGCCCGAGTTCGGAAGTCGGACGTTCCGGCCGTACAGCGTGCCTTTCAGTTCTTCCAGGACAACGGGATCACAGACGGCCAACTGGTGGCCCGGCTCAAGCGGGAGTTTCAGGCCAACTTCTGCCTGTCGGTCAACGAGGAAGGCGAAAAGGAGCAGTACCAACTCCTGCTCAACTCGCTGGAGGATCGGAACAACCGCATCCGGGCGATTTTCGCCGTCCAGAAGCTCAACGAGGGGTGGGACGTCCTTAACCTGTTCGACATTGTCCGCTGTTATGAAACCCGCGACGCCAAGGCAGGAAAGCCCGGTTCAACCACCGTCTCCGAGGCGCAGTTGATCGGGCGCGGCGCACGGTATTTCCCATTCGTGACGCCCGGCAACAACGACCGGTTCCGTCGCAAATATGACGGGGACGTCACTCACGAACTCCGGGTACTGGAGGAGCTGCACTACCACAGCATTAATGACCATCGATACATCCAAGAGATACGTACAGCACTCGTGGCGCAAGGGATCATGGCCGAGGAGACCGTCGAGAGGCCGATGCGCCTGAAGGATTCGTTCAAGAAGACGCCGTTCTTCAAGTTCGGGGCGATCTATACCAACGCCCGTATCACCAACGACTACCGGCAGGTCAAATCGCTGGCCGACATGGGCGTTTCGAGAAGCAACTATGTCCACACCATCGCCACGGGACACGGCGGGCAAAGCGCGATCCTGGCCGAGAAAGAGGCCAAGGCCGTCGTGGCGGAGGAGAACCGGCAGGACGTCAAGCTGACGCAAATCGAGCGGAACATCGTCGAGTCGGCCCTGGCGCGGGTTCCGTTCTTCACCTTTGCCTCGCTCAAGAGGTACTTCCCGCACCTGACCTCCATGCAGGAGTTTATGACGGCTGAGGACTATCTCGGCGGGTTGGCGATCACTTTTCAAGGAAACGTGTATCTTCTGGAGGAGAACAAGGTCGAGAAATTGCGGGCCGTGATTGGTCTGCTGAACCAGATCGAGGCGGAAGCCCGCAAGGGCATCACCGAGCATCGCGGCTCCCGCGACTTTGGTCCGATTTGGGTTCGGGACGTGTTCACCGACAAGATTCTTCGGTTCGACAAGGGGAACCCGCTCGCCCTGGAAGATCCCCAGTTCGAGGCGTTCGTCGCGGGGCGCGACTGGTATGTGTTCAACGCGCTATATGGCACGAGCGAAGAGAAGCCCTTCGTGCGGATGCTCGACCGCCAGATGGAGCAGTTGCGGGAGAAGTACGAGGCCGTGTATCTCGTGCGCAACGAGGGCCATTTCAGGGTCTACAACTTCGCGGACGGCCAGGCATTCGAGCCCGATTTCGTGCTCTTCCTGCGCCAGAAGACGGGGAAGCTCCTGACGTACCAGGTTTTCATCGAACCGAAGGGGAAACACCTGAAGGAGCACGACAAATGGAAGGAGCAGTTCCTGAAGGAGATTCGGGAGCAGTTCGCCGACAAGGTGCTGACGCTGAACGCGGACATAAAGTACCGGCTCGTGGGCGTTCCGTTCTACAACACCGAGGACGAAAATGAATTCAAGGCCGAGTTGTTCGATGCTCTGAAGTAATCGGTTGAATTACTGCTGTCCCCCTTTCCTGTTTGGCGCGGTTCATGGTTCGAAACGGGAATCCGTGGTGTCGTGGCAGCAATACGGGGCCCGTCCAGTGCCATGAGAAGGGGGCGCCAACCACCATGCCTCCATCCCCCCCCCCCGCCACCCTCCGCAGATGCCGGCAGTCGGAAGTGGTTGCTGTCCGGCGGTTGATTCACGAGACTATCGATGCGTCGTACACGGGTGTCTACCCCCCTCGCGCGTTGCAGTCGTTCAGGGAGTTTCACTCGGACGAGAACATCGCGGAACGGGTGAGAACCGGAACGGTGCTTGTCCTTAAGCGGGAGGGGGAGATTGTCGCCACGGGGAGCCTTGTCGGCAACGAGATATGCGGCGTGTTCGTGCGCGCATCCTGCCAGCGATGCGGCTACGGCCGGGTGGTGATGGTGGAATTGGAGAAACGGGCGAAGGTCAACGGCTGCGCGAGGGGGGAACTTAGCGTGTCCCTGCCGTCACGGGCGTTCTACGAGAGCCTTGGCTACGAGATCACCGAGGAATGCTCGATGGACGTGGGGGAGGGACAGCGCCTAGATTACTGGCGGGGGAGGAAGCTGCTGAGCAAGGGATAACCGGCCGGTCGTCGCCCGCCGCCGACGCGTACCTCGCCTCTCGATCAGACGCACGGGACTCCGGTGTACTCCTCGTCTTCCGCCCACCGTGCGGGGTTCATTTCGATGTATTCGCGGGCACGTCGGAGGTCGTTTTCATCTCGGATGATGTGGTCGTAATAAGAGCGTTGCCAGAGCCGTCCTGGGAATGGTGGCCATCCCTGGGATTCGACACCATGCATGTATCCGTTCGTGGCCATCGTTTTGATCCATTGGACAATTCGCGGTAGGGGCGCACCTTTGTGTGCGCCCGTGGTATCGCCGTCGGCATTTGTGACCGTTTCTTCGGGCGGGCGGACACGCAGGTCCGCCCCTACGGCACCCCGCAAAACCACGATGGCGTGGACATGATTCGGCATCACGATGTGTGCGTCGATCTTCGCGTTGGGGAATTTGTACTCCACTTCTGACAACCAACGGGCCACCATCTCGCCCGCGGCGTTCATCCGCATCCGCCCGTCCAACACCTCGCCGAAAAGGCATTCACGGTGGTGGGCGCACAACGTGACGAAGTACGCTCCGGCCTGTGAGTAATCGTAACCTGGCAACCGGAGACATCGGCGGATCGGAGTTACCCGGTCGCGGCCCACGCTGCGAAGCTCGCGTTTCCCGTTTTCCAACTCCATCGTGTGTTCACTCCTCAAACACCGCCAGCCGCCTCACCCACGGCTCGGCGATTGCCTTCTCCACGCGCAGGCGAACGGCGGATACCGATGTCGCGGGGAACCGCTCAATGCGCTTGTGTCCGATGCTCTGCCCCCGCGCAAGCGGCGCCCACCCGGCGTCCGTTCTGCCCTCGAGGACGTATTCGCGGATGCGCTCGCCCTGCGTGATCTCCTCCATCAG
>JAKPPK010000563.1 GCA_029547385.1 Candidatus Latescibacterota bacterium | reverse complement strand
GAGGATTTCCGGGAAGCGAAGGTGGAACAGGAACGGAAGGAAAAGGCCTCAGTGAAACAGCCAGTCAACATGTCTCAACCAGAGGCTGTAGCGGTGAATATGTAACCGGGTCCGAATTTACAGCAGTTCTGGGACTTGACTAGATTGTGAAGATCCGAAAGGGCAAAACCGTCGAAAGGCGGTGACGCAAAGCCACGGGTCTAAAGCCTGTTAAAGGCCATGATAGCCGGGTTGCCTTGTTGGGGAATAGAGGAAGGCACCTTTCGGGTCTCCTGGGGGGTGCCTTGTTTTTTTTTATGGCCTCCCCTCCTTTCACACCAATGATCAAAAAAACCTTTTTTCCCCCGGCTTGCGTTGATGGATCGAGGAGGGGATACATCGTACAGGCTGTTTCTTTTATTTGGCCAGGGAAGGAGATGGTGCTGTTCCATTGGAGATCCATATCGGGTTGACTTTTTTCGCACCTTTTTAGGAGGGCTGCCGATGGAAATACAAAGGGCTTTTATCTTTCGGAAGGGAGAGGATAGAAAATGAGGACCCTCGGTAATAACAAAGTATCTATGGGCATTTTGTTGCCTGTGTTAGCTCTTTTTCTGGTCACCATAATGATCCCTGCGAACATCGGGAACGCGGAGGTAAACAACGTCCCCCAAACTTCAACGCTTTATACCAGTGTAACCTCCGATGACAAATGGGAGAACGCTTCCACCATCACGACAGAGAACGAACCGGGAATGGTCGCGGATGATCCAGCTTCCCAACCCAATTCTGTGATCGTCAATTACTTTGTGGGTTCCATTATCACTTCAGGCGATGCCGCTCATGGGATGGTCGCGGATAGCGATGGTTCACAGGCCTGGAACCACGGCACTGTTATCACCGATGGCACCAACTCCTACGGAATGGTAGCATCCGGTGACAATTCCACGATCAACAACAATTCAGGAAATGGCACAGATCGTGCCTCCGTGCAGACCAGCGGCGCCGGATCCCACGGGATGGTAGCAAGCGGCGCAGGTTCTTCTGCCCATGTGAACATCTCCGATGTTGTGACGACCGGCAACGACGCCTTCGGGATGTACGCACTTAACGGAGCCGGGGTCTTTAATCACCTGGGCGGGTCGATACTTACCAGCGGTACAGGTTCCCACGGCATGGTGGCCGACGGGTCGGGTTCGACGGCTCACGTGAACAGCTCCAACGTTGTTACAAATGGCGACAACTCTTTCGGCATGTACGCCCTTAACGGCGGCCTTGTTTACAACCACTTCGGCGGTCTGGTGAGGACCAACGGTACAGGTTCCCACGGCATGGTGGCTAACGGTGCCGGGTCCAGGGCCACGAACGAGGGCGACGCGGATGTCCTTACCACGGGCGATGGTTCCTTCGGGATGTTCGCTACGAATGGTTCTGAAGCAGAGAACCTTGGCAGGGTGGTAACCCGTGGCGACGGCTCTCACGGCATGTACGCCTTCGGAGGCTCCACGGTCAACAACAACGGAAGCGGTGCCGTTCGTACCGAAGGTGCCGGAAGCCACGGCATGGTGGCCGACGGAGCTGGTTCGGTGGCAAACAACAGGTCTTCGGTACTTACCATCGGTGACGGATCCTTCGGGATGTACGCTCTTGACGGCGGAGAGGTCATCAACCGCTACGGGGCAACGATCCGCACTGACGGCGCCGACTCCCACGGCATGGTAGCCCAGGGAACGGGTGCCATCGCGACGAATGAGACTGAAGCCAACATCCGGACGACCAGCGATGACTCCTACGGCATGTACGCGCTGGACGGGGCCCTTGCCAGGAACTCCGGGACCATAACGACTTTGGGAGATAGCTCTCACGGCATGGTCGCGGAGAACGGATCCGGTGATCCTGACGATCCAGATTCGGGTGCCTACAACAACGAAATGATAGTCACCTCGGGCGACGGATCATACGGCATGTACGCCCTCAACTCATCCCGGGTTGACAACTACGACACCATCGAGACTCGGGGTGAAGGCTCCCACGGAATGGTCGCCTCCGGCGATTCGTGGGCCTATAACTTCAACGACGTCACTACCTATGGAAGCGCCGCCTTTGGCATGTACGCGCTGAACGGTTCCTTTGTTTACAACTATGGAACTGAATCGATAGAGACGTGGGGTGCCTGGAGCCACGGCATGGTGGCCGACGGAGCTGGTTCGGTGGCAAACAACAGGTCTTCGGTACTTACCACCGGTGACGGATCCTTCGGGATGTACGCTCTTGACGGCGGAGAGGTCATCAACCGCTACGGGGCAACGATCCGTACTGACGGCGCCGACTCCCACGGCATGGTAGCCCAGGGAGCGGATACCATTGCGACGAATGAGACTGAAGCCAACATCCGGACGACAAGCGACGACTCCTACGGCATGTACGCGCTGGACGGAGCCCTTGCGAGGAACTCCGGGACCATAACGACTTTGGGAGATCGCTCTCACGGCATGGTCGCGGAGAACGGTTCCGGTGATCCTGACGATCCAGATTCGGGTGCCTACAACAACGAAATGATAGTCACCTCGGGCGACGGATCATACGGCATGTACGCCCTCAACTCATC
>JAKPPK010000559.1 GCA_029547385.1 Candidatus Latescibacterota bacterium | reverse complement strand
CCCGCTCGTATGTATCCTTGCCAGCGGATCCACCGCGACCGCCCCGGTGGCGGATACCGATATCTGAGGGAAGTATTTCGTGTAGGCTGCTCGCCGAGTTTCGCGGGCCGCTTCTATTTCGAGGTTCGATTCCCTGATCTGGGCGTTGTTCTGGAGGGCGAGTTCCTTGCATTCCTGAAGCGTGAGCGGTGTTTCGTCAGCGCTCGCCGGGGAGACTGCCAGAGCAAGCCCAAGAAGCAATCCCGTCACCACAGGAGCCTTTGGCGAAGGCTCGTGCCGGCGGTCTTCCCTGCCGACCACAAGCGCGTACGTCACCGGCAAAACGAATAATGTCAGCACCATCGCAGTAAGCAATCCGAAGAATGTCACAGTTCCGAGAGGGCCCCACAACGTGGACCGGCTGAGAATCATCGGCACCACTCCGACCGCCGCGGCAGTCGATGTAAGGTAGATCGGGCGCATGCGCCGCTTGCCGGCGGCTCGTGCGGCCTCCATCGCGCTCAGTCCTTGCTTCACGCGGAGTTCTTCTGCATAGGTAACCAGGATAATCCCGTTGCGGACGGCGATGCCCATCAGTCCAATTATCCCAACGAAGGCAGTGAACCCGAAGGGATACCCCATGATCACTAGGCCAAGAAAAGCACCCATGAGGGTCAGCGGCATCGAAAGCATCACGACAAGGGTGGTGAGGAAGCGTTGGAACTGGCACAGCACCACGAGGAAAATGAGTCCAATGCTTACCAACATCGAAATCGTCATCGGGGAGAAGATCTGCGTGGAAAGCTCTTTCTCACCACCGTAACTCACACGGATGCCTGGCAGGTCGAGCCCAGAGACGTATTTTTCAATTTTCTCTTGCATTTCCGAAGCCAGCGCGTCCTTTTTTATGTCGATGAAGACCGTGAGGGTGCGAACACCATTCCGACGGACCATGGCGCCCTCATGCCACGCCGGTCTCAACGAAGCGATTTGCTCCAGTGGCACGGTCGCGCCGAGAATCGAAGAAACGTATTGCTGGCGCAGCCCCTCAACGCTTCCGCGTTCTCCAGAGTCGTCCCGCACAAGAACACGCACGGGGTAATCACCCTCCCAGATCGTTCCCACCCGGTACGCCTGTGTGCCCAGAGCGAGCGACGCCTGGAGCATGGCGGGGGGTACGCCCAGACGGGCGCACGCGTCCGCGTCCGGCATAACGTCAACAGATTGCAGCGCTTCTTCCCAGTCGTTGTGCACCCAGGTTACTTCGGCAATTCCG
>JAKPPK010000554.1 GCA_029547385.1 Candidatus Latescibacterota bacterium | reverse complement strand
CAGCGACGTCAGCTCGTGTTCCCCGTCGAGGACCTGGAGATCGAGGACCAGTTCACCACCCACACCTACACGCTGCACGACGGACGCATCGTCTACTCAAAGGGCAACGACCACGTCATCGACGCCGTGCGCTGCGCCATGTTGGCCCGGGAGCAGTCCGTCCTCAACCAAGTGGGCGAGGAGACGGTCTCTCTGGTGCCCCTGACGACCGAACCGGTGTTTATCTAAACGGGAAACTGCGGCGTGATGGGCGCGGGTTTCATCAAGACAATCCTTTGTGCTTTCGCACGTTGAGCGCCTTCCATTCGAGCAGCGGCTGGGATTGTATGCGTCGCTGAAGAGATTCGTCGGCGGTCAAAAGCGTGGGGTCGATCACTCCTCGGTCCAGCAGCAGGTCCAAGAACTTACGTTCGGAGTTCGTGAAGGGCAGCACCGCGGATAGACCTTCACGGCATTCCCTTACAAGACGCGCCCCGTATTCGGCCGGGGACACCTGCTCCTTCGTTTCTCGGACGTGCAGAGTGGGAATGAGTAACCTCGTCAATTCCGCCGTATCGAAATCCACGTCCTCGATTGAAACGGTTCTCCAGTCCTTGCGGTTCATCCCACCGTAAGTGACGAACGCCACACGTAGCCGGTCCTTTACCAGATCGTCCATGCTGAGAATCCGGTGACAGTCGAACAAATCCCTTGCTTGCCCGCGCGCCAGCAACGCCGCGAACTTCCCGGCCGCCAGTTCATGGATATCGAGAACTGGAATATTCTTGGACTGGAAGTCCCCGAGCGGATGAGGATCGGCGGGCCGAATATTCCAGAGCGGCTGCCTGAACATGAAATTCATGTCGACCTCGAGGTTGCCGGATTGTCCTGTGTAGCTCGGGTAGCTCAACCTCCATTTTCCGCCCGCGTGTTCGTCCGGAACTCTCTTGGTGGTGAACCCTTCTCGGGAAAACACCGCCTGCGCCGCCTGTTCGATCTTGGGCCTTTCAGCCAGCATTTCTCCACGATCCAGCGCCCCGATGTAATTGAGATCGATATCCACGGACAGTCTGGGGAGGTCGAGTATAAACATGTTCAAGGCCGTGCCACCCTTCAAAACCCATTTGCCCTTGAGAAATGGGTGAGAGTTCAGGACGTTCAACAAATTCAGCAGGTGGAGTACTTTCTCGACCATCTCCGCTTTGAAGCCGGTGGCTTCGGCTGCCTGCAATACTTCCGACGACGAGAATTTCACAGCACTTCCCCCCATGATCTGTTCAGAATTTCGACCGGGATCAGCAGGTTCCAGTCTTTGACCCACTGACAGCCCTTTCGCTTGCCGCGTACAAAATAGTGAGGTTGGCGGGGGCGCAGGCTTCTCAGCGGATTCAAGTGGGCATCGTCGGCCATCAAGGTTTCCTTGTGCTGTTCCAGAAAGAAACCCACCTTTGCGGCGGTGGTCGCATTCTCCAACAGAAGAACGTATTCGACGACCTGATCCAGGTCGAAGAACTCAACCGATTCCAGGGAGCGCCATATCTCTTCCCAACTGCCCGTCAAATCCGGCCGGTCCAGCACGTCGACGAAGGTCCTTTCAAGGTTGGTCACCCGGAGTTCCACACCGGAACGTTTGTGGCTGGCGACACCAAACAACTCCTTGCCCTTCTCCCGGAGGAGATGCGGTACGGGAACGCGCGTGAACTCATGAGATTGAAACTTCAACGAAAGCGATTTGCGCGCGGATACGTAATGCAACCTCGTGTAGACCGAGTATGCCTTTCCGTGGAATTCCAAAGCCGTGTGGTATGCAAGGACCGCGTCATCGCTCATTTTCGCCGCTACGAGGTAAGGATCGACCGGACTCGATGCCGGATCGCCGCCCAACGGAACGGTCGCATATAGCCCGCGGCGGACAGGTATTATCCTCCCCTGGTTGCGGTGGTAAGTCAGGAGTGACTTGCGGGTGTTGGTCTTTACGGACCCTCTGAGGGACAGAAAGCGGTCCAACTCGTCCACCGTAAACACCGCATGCTGTGACAGGAACTCATTCAGTTTCATTGGCGTATCCTTTTGACGTTCGCTCGACATAGCATCAATAATATTAGCCTTATCTCGACCGTTTGTCAAGTTATATCCTGGGCGTCTTGATGGACTGGCGAGATAGCGCCAAAATCTCTGCTACTTTCTCGCCTGTCTGTCAATGATCCGAACAACCCACCCACCGACGTTCCTTCCCCGCCTCCGGTAGATAACCCCAGGGGCGGGCTTTCCCCGCCACACGGCGCGAATGTCGCGCCCACAAGGGCAAGGAACCGAGAGGACCACGGTGGAAACACGAAGCAACCCGACACCCGACAGCCCGGCATCCGTATCGGCCGTTGAGCCGACGCCGCTTTCAGCGGA
>JAKPPK010000552.1 GCA_029547385.1 Candidatus Latescibacterota bacterium | reverse complement strand
CATGGGTACTGCAGAAGGTGCTGCATCCGGAGTATCTCTTCCCGTGCGAGGGCGGAGGACCTCTTCCGCGTCCGGCGGGCCACCCTGCGCTGGTCCTGCGCTGGCAGAGGGAAGGCGATGCGTGGCTTCTCTTCGGCGACCACGCTGGAACACTTGCGGGGGACCTGACGCTGGCGCTGGGTTCGGAGGATGCAGTCAGCGCAACCGGCAGCGGCACCGTGGTGGCCAATCAGGACGGCAGCGTTCTGCACGTCGGGCTGGTTGATTTCTCCGGCGAGCCGTTGCTTCTGCGCATAGAAGGAGCGGGCGCATCGGCACAACCGTTGATCCTTGCCGCCGACATCAACGATGGCGAGTACAGGATTTCCGGCGTCCGTCCGGTGGCGCTGGCGCTCGAACAGAACGTACCGAACCCGTTCAACCCCTCCACCACGATCCAGTTCCGCGTTCCGGATGCGGGGTTCGTCAGTGTGGCGATTTACGGCATTGACGGGCAGCTTGTCCGTTCACTGGTCAACCGGTCCGTAGAAGCGGGTCCGCACGAGGTCGTGTGGGATGGACGCGACAACGCAGGCCGGGCTGTGGCGAGCGGAGTGTACGTGTATCGCTTGACTTCGGATCGGGGTGTGATATCAAGGAGAATGGTGCTGGCGCGGTAGGAAACCACCTGCACCGCGGGACGAATTTCGCGGCATCAACGGGGGCGACTGCAACGTCGCCCCCGTTTTTTCGTGCTGAGGAGAGGCTCTCGGCCCGCGAAGGGCTTTCAGCTCGAGTGGTGATGCGTTGGATCGTTGCAGGAAGAGGAAGCCGCTGCTCGGATCCGTTTCACGATTCGCCAACCGTGAAAACCTGCGCTGGCGAGAAACAGCACGGCAAGCAGGATATTGACCGCGCTCGGCTGCACGTAACAGACAATCGCGAACCCCGCCAGCCCGCAGACCCACGCCACTACCAGCAGGGGAAGCACGAAGCTGGGAACCAGCCGCACCGCCACGGTGGTCGCCACGATGAGCGTAATTGCGGACGCAACAACCAGCCAGACGCCGGTCTGGTGGAGCTTTATCACGGTTTCGATGGGCATGCTGACCTCCTCATGTGCGGGGTGAACAGCGACGCATCAGAACCCGCGCCGCTTGTTGACAACGTTCAGCAGAGGCACGCCACGGACGTAACGCCAGAGGTTCTCTTTGAGAAACAGGAGCCGACGCCGGTCGAGCGCGTCCGTGTTGCCGCCGATGTGCGGGGTGATGGATACGTTCATCATGTCCCAGAGCGGATGTTCCGGCGGCAGCGGTTCGGGGTCGAGGGCGTCCAGACCGGCTCCCGCAAGGTGGCCGCATTGCAGAGCCTCGGTCAGCGCATCGGTATCCACCACCTTGCCGCGGGAAGAATTGATCAGGTAGGCACCTTTTTTCATGCGGAAGAGGCGGTCC